>JANPDZ010000343.1:0-15314 GCA_031431735.1 Acidobacteriota bacterium
TTTGTTTGAAATGAATCCTCTTGCACGATTTTATCAGGCAAGGGATATTCACATCTCAGCGTATCGAACATACCCATAAAAATCTCCTTATTAGAAAAATGTTTTTCCGTAAATTATGGGTTTTTATTTACGGATAAGTTAAAGAAAGTGTATATTATTAGTGTTTATCAATCACAAGTGTTTGATGCTGATTCGAACAAATAAATCAAAGGATTAGGATTATGGAAAATTTTGACGCTCCGGCGGGCAATTCGGTGCCGCAGGTTATCGGAAATAATCTGCGGATCGAGAGTTTGCTTGGGAAAGGCGGAATGGGAACCGTCTATCGCGCGACGCATCTGAGCCTTGACCGCGTGGTTGCCGTCAAAATTATCAATCCTGAATTTGCATCAAATACCGAAGTGACGCAGCGTTTTGCGCGTGAAGCACGGTTGATGGCAAAACTTCGTCATCCGCGGGCGGCGATGATCTATGATTCGGGAATTTTGCCCGATGGTCGGCTGTTTATCGTGATGGAATATGTCGAAGGCACGACGCTCGCCGATATTTTGAAACGCGACGGGAAATTGCCGTATAAAAAAGCGGTCGAGATTGCTGTCAGCATCTGCGATGTTTTGATTGAAGCGCACTCGCTCGGCATCATTCACCGCGATCTGAAACCCGCGAACATTATGCTCAATAATCAAGGCGTTTTCGTCCTCGATTTCGGGATTGCCAAATTGCTCAATGCTGATAACGCAGAAAGTATGCAGCTTTCGATGACGGGCAACGGACTGCTGGTCGGCACGCCGTTTTATATGTCGCCCGAACAATGTCTCGGCGAACCCGTCGAAGCGCGCAGTGATTTATATTCTCTGGGCGCGTTGCTTTATGAAATGCTGGCAGGCCGTCCGCCGTTTAATGACGAGGTTTTGTCCGCTGTTATTATCAAACACGCGATGGTCGCAGCTCCGAAAATCGAAGAATTTGCGCCCGCTATTCCGCCCGCGCTGGCGACGGTTGTTAATCGTTTACTGGCGAAGAAACCCGAAGACCGACCTGAAAATGCGAGTGCCGCGAAATCGTTTTTAGAAGCCAGCGTTTCAGGCGAAACTTCGTCCGCGATTGATCTTAATGTCCAAACAACGACCGTCAACAATATCCATCCGACGACGCAACAGATGGAAGTCGTGACCAATCCGCAGATGCCGAAACCTTTGGCGGCAGTTCCGCCGTCAACTGCAAAAACAGAAAAGAGAAATAGCGGGTTAAAGATTGCCGTTGCTTCGGCTGCCGGAGTGGTTTTGATCGGCGCACTTTCAATCGGAGGTTTCTTTTGGCTGAGATCGGCTTCAAAACCGCCACTTGCCAACAGCAATATGGATCATTCGAACCACAAGATGCCGACGGGCGACGATTTTGCGAGAAAAGATAAAACAACAGACGATAAGAACGCCGCGACGATTCCGCTTATTTCAGAAGAAGTAGCCGATCAGGTGATTACCAAAATCACTTCGACCACCGAACATCGTGCTGACGGCAAGCAGATCATCAAAACTCCGAAGGATTCCGCGATCGTCTGCCTTCACAATATGATAGATATGGGCAAAACTCATATGTTTGCCATCGAGCGAGCGAACATCAATAGCGCGTGGGAGATTACAGCCCGTATTTCGCTTGATGTGCCGGAATTCCACGGTTCAAATTGGACGTTTGAACCGCAGGATGTGGACGGCGACGGCTTTGAAGAAGTGATCTACAAGGGCGTGACCGCCGACGGTGGGGCGCACCGCATTCTTATTTACGTTCCTCGCACGCGTCAGAACTATTCGGTCATTTCGACGACCAATGCAAGCGGCAAGACGACAAACACGCTTTCGCCGAATGCCCAAGCCCAAAACGGCGCGGCTTTTCGCAAAGCGCTTGAACAGTTGATTCAAGCGAAATAATAAATTTGGCGACGCGCATTGCCCCTGATTTCCGCTCCCAAAAGTTACGCCGTTTCGCTTGAGAAATTTTCGAGCGTGTGGTTAAAGTCAGGAGCCGCTTATGTTAAATAAAAACAAAGCCTTCGAGATAGCGAAAAAAGCAATCAGCCAAAGACAACAACAATCGAAATACAACGATTTTTCTCCGATTGAGCTAAATAGTGAAAATGATTCTTTTTGGACATTTATTTCCGGCTCACAAGCAATGATAAACGACGGCGGTGTGCCGGGCGCATTTTTTGTCAGCATTGATAAAACGGACGGACATATCTGGACGCGCCCCGAAAAAGAAAACTTTTACCAACGCCAATCAATCCCCGAACTCCAACCTGCCTAAATAAAATTTGGCGACAAAGTTTAATCGAGAGTTCCGCCCGTCAAATGTATATTCGGGCGGGAAAGAAAAGATACAAATATAAAAAATTCGTGTTATTATTTGATTTATGAGCGTCGTTATCTCAACTTCCGAAGTGAAATTGACGAAAACCGAAGCCGGAGTTTTTCGTGTCGGCAATTCGCGTGTTTCGTTGGATACGGTAATAATTGCCTTTAGTCAAGGCGCAACACCCGAACAAATTGTCGAAGATTATGATTCTCTCGAACTCGGCGAAGTTTATGCCGTAATCAGCTATTATCTGCAAAACCGCGAAGAAGTCGAGAATTATCTGGCAAAAAGAAAGATTCAGCGCAGCGAATTGCGCCGTCAAATAGAATCTCGTTGCAATCCGCAAGGCATCCGCGAAAGACTTCTGGCTCGCCGCCGAAACTCTGACTAGAATAATGACGCTTCTTTTTCTCGCCGATGAAGACTTTAACCGCCGCATCGTGCGCGGTTTGCGCCGTCGTCTTCCGCACCTTGATATTGTTCGCGTGCAGGATGCCGGATTAATCACGCAACCCGATACGGAAGTCTTAAAATGGGCGGCAAATGAAAATCGAATTGTCCTGACGCACGATGTCACGACAATGAGCAAACACGCCTTCGCCCGCGTCACACAAAATTTGCCGAGGCCCGGCGTGATTGAAGTTTCTCAAGACGTGCCAATCGGTGAAGCCATCGAAGAACTCGTCCTGATAGCCGAATGCAGTCTGGAAAACGAATGGCGCAATCAAGTTATTTTCCTGCCGCTGAAAAGTTAAATTAATTTTGTAGAAGAATTTGGCGACAAAGTTTAATCGAGAGTTCCGCCCGTCAAATATGTGTTCGGGCGGGAAAGAGTCGAACTTGTTTGTTCCAATTAAAAGATTTCGCTTAAATCAAGTGTGAAGTTTTTTAGAACGTCTTCACCAGAAAGAGATCGCGGATTTTCCAAGACTTCGACATTATTGTTTTGACGATAGACGTAAACTTTTTTCTTACGCGCATCTATCAGCCATCCGAGGCGCGCCCCGTTTTCCAGATATTCGAGCATTTTGGCTTTTAATTTTGGAAGCGAATCTGAGGCGGAACGCAATTCAATCACAAAATCAGGACAGATATTGATAAAACCTTGCCGTTCTTTTTCCGAAAGTTTTGCGAGGCGTTCCTTTGATATCCAGCTTGCATCAGGCGAACGAATCGCGCCGTTCGGTAACACAAAACCGCCCGAAGATTCATAAACTTTTCCGCTTTTATCTTTTTTCGACCAATGTCGTAATTGGTATCCGATTTCAGAATTCTTTTCGCTCGTATCTGCGTGGACTGGCGGCATAACGGAAATCTCTCCTTCTTTGCTCATTTCAATTTGCATATCGCTGTTTTGTCGGCAAATTTTCTCAAATTCTTCAATGCTCGGTTTTCTTCGTTCACCCAAATAAAAGGTAAAGCGATCTCGCGGAATAAAAATCGTTGTTGTTTCCATGGTTATTTGTGCATTCATTTTGAATATCCTCTTTGCAAAAATGATTCGGAAATTGTTTTGCTCATTTGTTTGAATTTTATCACACAGATATTCGTTCGCGTTAGTTTTGATAATTGAAGCATGGACATAAATCAAAGTTAATAACAACAAGCAATTTGACTGGAGCGCGAGCGTCCCGCTTGCTACGCCGCTTGAAAAGCGGTGTGACAACCCGTTATCTTTGAAAAACTATAAATGCGAACGAGCGTGTTCGCGCTTCGCGCTCAGGCAAGCGGGACGCTCGCGCTCCAGTCGGTTGAATTATGTCCACGCTTCAGATAATTTGAGCAATCTAAAAAGAATTTGGCGACAAAGTTTGATCGAGAGTTCCGCCCATCAAATTAAACTGGGCGGGAAAGAGTCGAACTTTCTATACCGATGTACTCCCGACGGCATTCGCCAAAAAATTATCTACAATTTGAGCAAATTGTTCCATCATACTCATCAAAAGCAAATGATTCAGCGCACATTGAACACTCTTCAACACCATCGAATGTTTTGTTACAACTCACACACAACCACGTTTGAAAATTTTCATCCATAGGATGAACGGTATTCTTCCCTACAATCCAACCACATTCATTGCAAAGTGCCATTGCTTTAAGTTTACCGAAATATTCAATTTGACTTTCCTTGTCATAAGGTTGTTCAGGTTCAAGCTGTTGGGTTATATCAGTAATTTCGATTGAATGCTCGCAGAAATCACAAACTCTGAACCCTTCACTTATATAAACTTCCTTTTGGCAGTTCGGACAATTTATCCGAATGCAATTTTCTTCGATACCACAAACCTTACAATTAGAAGAAAAAATATTGTTATAAATTTGTGTTTTTTTTGCAGATTCAAATTCCACATGAAAGACATTTGTTATATGCAATTCCAGTTGATTTTTCTTGGTCAATTTCTGGTTTTAGTACATCAAATTTAGCTGTTAAAAACTCTCTTAATTGATGTGATTGTTGTAATATTAAATCTAACCGCATTTTGAATGGTTTGAAATAAAGAATCCATTTTTTATTGAGCAAAATTTGTAAAAAATACAAGCCTTTCAAAACATCCTTTACAACTTCTTGCAAGTTAGCATTCTTGTTGTGAAAGTGAACCAGACGATTACGGTGATTTCCTATTTCTTTAAAACATTCAAAAGCCTCATTACCAATATCATCTTGACCAATTATATTTTTAAGTCTTTCTCTTGCGTCTTTTAATGAAACAGATTGAAAATCACCCTCTAAAAACTTAGTGGAATTAGCTGATTCAGGTTTAGTAACAATTAACGACCAATGTTCTTTCATTAATCTGGCTTTGATGAATAATTCAACGGCAGTATAAAAATCTATGATTGTGTGTTTAGGACTTACCTTAATTTCGTCAATTGATTTCACCAGAAAATCTAAAGCGTTATTAACTAAATTATTAAACTGATTATCAACTTTTCTTTTTTGAGTTTTTCTTCTTACCATATTTAAAATTACCTGTTTTATTTTTTGATAAAAGGGCAAGAGCTATTCTTACCCTTTTATATTTGAGTCCACTCCGAAAAGTCATTTTTAGCAGTTTTAGATCTTAAAATTGAATTTTACCGTTTTTAAAATTCTTTGTTTTCAATGACTTACAAAACTACAAATTCAGCGATTGAACGATTTTTCTATCAAATAAGGGTTTTCGGAGTGGACTCATATTTACAATTCAACCTTTTCAATCACACCAACCCAATGTTCCGCCGACAAGGTTCCGTTGGCGAATTCTGAAACCAAATTAAAAACTTGATCTGAGAATCCACCGACGTTGAGAATGTCAGCACGTTCCTTGGCTTGCGTGTGAGCGTAAGGCTGAATATCAATGCAGACGAGTTTTGCCTGCGGGTTGCGCGATTTGAACTCGTTCCATTGTTTCATTGTTTCCGTTCCGCTTCCGCCGAAGCGTCCGTGAACGGGCGTATCAATCCACGATTCGTTATCCGAAACGTAAATTACGAGATCGCCGCTCGATTTACAACGGTTTAGTTCGCGCAAAGGTGCCGAGCAATTTGTTCCGCCGCAGGGCAGACTTGCCAGCTTTTGCGCGTTGGTCATAATCGAATCACGCGGATTGAGCGCGATTTTGACGACATCCGATTCAAACGGAATAACTTCCGCCGTCGGATTTTTACGCAGGATTGCCGCCGCGAACAGTGCCGCCGCGTCAATACAACGCACGGCGGAAGTTGCGCCCGGACGATAGCCTGTCACCGCCGAGTGCATCGAACCTGAAATGTCCGGGAAAACATAAACTTTCCCTTTGATCTCCGGCACGTTTTCGGTTGCAATTTCCATCGCGTCTTGCAATGCTTCGGTAATGGGGCGGGGAATTTCCGCGTTTGCTTCAGCCATTTTATAGGCAATCAGCAATTGATACGGAAACACTCTCGCCCGTTTAATTGCTTCACGGTCACGAAGGCGATTTGCAATCAATTCAACCATTTCAGCGTCAGCAAAAACTCCGTGACGTTGGAAAGTGTTGAGATTCATCCGTGTCATTTGCCACGCCGCATTTCTTGCAATTTGCGCCCATTCCTTGGTCGAGATCGGCAGAGCCGTCAACATTTGAAAGGGAACCGGCGGAACTTCCCCAGAAACGCCCGATTTGAATTTCTCAAACTGACGGACGATTTCGGGAAGTTTGTCGGCGTTGATCTCGCGACCGATAAAGTAACCGTAAAGCGCGGCTTTTTCATCGTCTCCGGGTTTCGGGTGAACCATTTTCAAAACGTCAGCAAACGACGGCGATTGTCCGACAGATTGTTTGAAAATAGTTTCCGCTTTGCGCGTATCAAACCATTCACGAACAAGACGTTTCGGAAGCGAACCGAGCGATTTTCTGCCCGTCACACCGCTTCTCATAATTTGCACGAAATTGCGAAGCATTTTGCCGTTATCAATCACACGCGGAAACGTTTTTTCAAACAGAACTTTATCTTTTGTCGAAAGAACTGCCGTCAAAAGTGCGGGCATATCCTTCATAAAGCCTTTTTCACGCGCATAAACGGCTGTTTTGGCGATAAATTCAGCGTCCAGTTCTTTTGCCAGCGCGAGAACTTTTTCAAGTTGTTCGCTCGCGTCTGCATAAAACGTCTGCGAGAAACAACCCGTCGCCGCATATTGCGCCAAAGCCGCTTTCGGCGTTAATTCATAAGCCGTTCCTCCGGCTTCGTTGATCGTTTCGGTTTTCGGTGTAAATAAACCGCGAACCGTTTGAAATAGATTTTTGTTTGCCATTTTTTTCCTCCTATTTGGACAAGATTTGCATTCCTTTCGGAAAGTATTTGAATAATTCGGATGACAAGATCGAAAAGACAATTTGTGCATTGGATTTACCAACAGAGGTGTATCACGTCTCACTTAGGCACGTTTTTGGAGATGTAGTCTTTTTCAGCATTCGTCCGAAAGTTAAAAGAAGCGACAAGTTTGTGAATATGACGCGCACATTTTCAAGATGTAGTCATACCGGCATTCGCTTCTGATTTTGATAATAAATTTGACGACAAGATTTAGACGAGAAGTTTTCGAATGCGAATCAACTACGACAGTTTATTCACAAACTCTTTGCCCAAAAAAGGTTGGGGGCAAAGATTGGATTCGAACCAATTATTTCCATGTATTCCCGAACGGCATTCGTCAAAAACATATAATTGCTTTTGGCGGCGACAAGGTTTTGATGAAACATCGCGCTCTACCGGACTGAGCTACGCATCTTTCGATACGGTTGGATTCGAACCAACGTCCGCGTCATTAAAAGTGATGTAGTTTCATCAGCATTCGCCGAAAATTGAATCGCAACGGAGGGAATCGAACCTTTCGTCGGACGGTTATCAACCATCTGCTCTAGCCATTGAGCTACGTTGCGAAATTAAATATCTTTTTTTTGCCCTGAGTACACTGTAAATTAAGTTTTCTATTGTTCGTAGTTCCGCCTTTAGGCGGCTTCAAATTGGTTTGCCAAACAGTCTCACGGCGATACTTTATTTTCCGCCAAGCTGAAACCGCCTCAAGGCGGAACTACAAACGCTTAACAAATATCAGGAAATTTACTTTACAGAGTACTGAGTTTCATTTATCACTTATTTCGGTTAATGAAACCCTTTAATTTGATCTTCCTTTTTTCAACTGCTTAACTCCGACTCTTTTGCTTTGATAAAAGCCGGAGAGTGTGAAAAATCGGTCAAAATGACTGACCGACAGGTCTTATTGACCTGCCTGGAGAAATGAGTTCTTTGCTTGAAATCTAAAAAAGTCCTTGTTTTATTGATGAATATTGAAATAAAGGTTTGCGGCACGGAGTTTGTATATATGAAAAATGACAAAATTGTGTGACGGAGAATATCCGGTAGTTCCCGCTAACCAAATATTTTGAGATTATGAAAAACTTTATTACAATTTTCTTGTTGACGACCTTTGCTTTGTTGTTAGTTCCAAATCAGCCTGTTTTGACTGTCAAAGCGCAAACAAGCATTCCAAATCACTGGAAAAAACTTGCGATCCCACTTCAAAGAGTCGAAAGCGGACAGGTCTCGACCGGCAATGTCTGGTATGAACGAAATGCGCCCGAACCTTTTGTTCAGGTTTTAGTGCAAACCTATTCAGCGGACACAACGGCAGTCAGACAAGCCATCACAGCGGTTGGGGGAACGGTTTGGAATAAATATTATTCGATTAACGGTGTTGATGCCTGGATTCCGGTTTCAAAATTATCAACTCTTGCACAAAATAGCGGAGTTGAAAGGATTACTCCGAATTATCCGACACAGAAAACGGAAAGCGATCTTGAAGAAGTTACCGGAGTTGCCGAGCAAAGAGAATTAAATACTTCGACCAACCAATACACGGGACCGGACGGCAGCGGAGTTGGCATTGCCGTGCTTGATTCCGGTGTAATGTCCTCAAGCAAAGGCTTTAACGATGCCGCCGGTAACAGCCGCATCAAAGCGCAGGTTGATCTCGTTAAATTAAACACCGCATTGCAAGCATTCAAAAACTCAAATTCGTGGCTGCTTCAGGGCGTTGCCGGCTTAGATCTATCATCAATTTACAGTGGAGCGATTTCCTCTTCAGGAGTTAATTTTCTATTGAAAAACTCTCTCCCAAATGCTGATCAGTATGGACACGGGACGTTCGTTGCCGGAATTGCCGCCGGACGTTTGAAAAACAGTTCGGGCGATGTTGATATAACGGGAATTGCACCTAATGCGAATATCATCTCGGTCAAAGTTTTGGATCAAAGCGGCGTTGGACAAGTAACTGATGTTATAAAAGGAATTGACTGGGTGATTTTGCATAAAAACGAATATAATATCAAGGTCATTAACCTGAGTTTGGGCGGTTCTTCGACTGAAAGTTATATGAACGATCCGCTTTGCCGAGCGGCGCGGAAAGCCGTTGCCGAAGGAATCACGGTTGTGGTTTCCGCCGGAAACTACGGTAAAAATGCCGTCGGTCAAGAACTTTACGGGACAATCACTTCACCCGGAAACGAACCGTCGGTGATCACCATCGGCTCGGCGAATACATTTCAGACAGACAGCCGCCTTGATGACCGGATCAACACATTCAGTTCGCGTGGTCCGACGCGCGGGTATTATCTCGACACGGCGGGTAAAAAAGTTTATGACAACCTGATCAAACCCGATTTGGTTGCACCGGGCAACAAGATAGTTTCGATGGAATCAACGAGCAATAATATAATTTTGACAAATGCTACGTTGAATATTCTTGATTTTGATACAACATCGCCGATTATGCAGATGAGCGGCACATCGGTTTCAGCGCCGGTCGTTTCGGGAACTGTCGCTCTGATGCTGCAAAAAAATCCCGGTCTGACACCGCCGCTTATCAAAGCAATGCTGCAATATACCGCTCAACAAATACCGGGCGCAAATATTTCACAGCAAGGTGCCGGACTGCTCAATTCATCGGGCGCAATCAGGCTGGCAGATGCGATCAGACCGGATGTTAATACGGCAATCGAAAACGGAACTATCGCGGTTGGTGATTCGCTGCTTGCAACCGGAAAAACAATGCCGACCGCTTCGGATTTGATTAATGGTGAAACTGCAAAATGGGGAAAATACATCATTGCGGGCGGTAATCATATACTTTTCAAAAGCGCATTATTCACTAAATATCAAGGTTTCTATGATCCGAAAGTCTTCTGGGTAAAAAATGTCGTCAAGAGGGACGGCGTTGCGGTTCCCAATGGAAGACTTATTTCGTCGGGTGTTTATTCAGGTGATTTTCTTGCCGATAAGACCGCTTTAACACGCGGCGAAATTATCAGTAGTCGAATAGCTAACGGACAAGGTGTAATGCTTGCCGATGGTGTGATGCTTGCTGACGGATTTTTACTCTCTGATGGTGTAATGCTCGCCGATGGTGTAATGCTTGCCGACAATATTCAAGGCTCAGTCGGTAGTGAAGTTTTTCTTCGCGGGGAGTAAAAAATATGTCATAATATTTGGGGGGTTAGTAACAGAACCTAAAATAAACCACTTTGCAAACATAATGTAGAAAAACAGCAAAATACTATTCCTTACTATTTTGGGAGCGATAAAAAGTATCAAAAATTTTGTGGGGTATGTTATTTCAAACTTTTACTTATCTAGTGATAATAAAGCGGATGACGGATTAATATTTTCGTCATCTGCACATTTTTTTTCAATTACCCGACTTAAAACAATCTCTGACAATTACTTTCAAATCAAATGGAAACCGCTGAGAAAACAGACAGATTTTATAATTCCTTTTTGAAGCTCGTTGCTTTGGTCGGGCTCGGAATCTGTCTGTTTTCCTTTTATGCGCTGCCGTTTTCCAAACTTGGTTGGGAATTTTGGAGCCTGATAATATTTGCGCTGATTTTAGGTTCGCGCATCGCCATCAAAATCGAATATACCAAAACCAGTATTTCGATCATTGATATTTTTTCGATTCTCATTTTTCTTCTTTACGGAGGTGAAGCGGCAATCCTGCTTGGCGCGGTCGAAGCGTTTTGGTCTTCGGGCAAATACTCAAAGAGATTAAGTTTCAGGTTATTTAACGCCGGTTCGATCGCGCTTTCATTTTTTGCAGCATTTCAATTAGCTGAATTCTTTTTCGGACCTATCGTTCATCCGCTGACCGAAGTTGCAACGGGCAATAGTCTCGGGTTAGTTGCGACCGTTGTCTTTGTTCATTATTTGGTAAATACCGGATTGGTTGCTTTTGCTAGTTCATTTAGACACCAAAAGAGTTTTGCAGAGGTTTGGAAAGAACACTATTTTTGGATGTTCGTTCCATTTTTGTCGAGCGGTTCGGCGGCTTTGATCAGTGCCGGAATGATACATCAATTTGGATTTGTTTCGTTTCTGATTATGCTTCCGATTGTCGGAATCATTTATTTTACTTATCAGAGCCATCACGAAAAACTCGAGGCAGTAACGGCGCAGGTCAAACTCTCGGAAACGCATCTCGTTGAAATGAAGGAAAGCGAAGAACGATTTCGCTCGGCTTTTAGTAATGCGCCGATCGGCATTGCCTTGATTTCAAACGAAGGTAAATGGATTCAGGTCAATGAATCATTTTGCAGTATCTTCGGTTATTCAGAACAAGAATTATTCGCCGAATCCTTAAAAGATGTGGTTTATCAGGCTGACCTTTTCGAATTTCTTTCAGAAATCGGCTCGGTCATTCAAGGAAAAAAACAATCGTTTCAGGCGGAAATGCGTTATGTCAACAAAAAAGGCGAAGTCATCTGGACGCAAACGAGTATTTCACTTTTGAGTGATTCGCAAAATTCACGACTTATTTGTCAGGTTCAGGATATTTCTGCCCGTCGCATCGCCGAAGAAAAACTCCGATACAATGCTTTTTACGATTCGCTGACCGGCCTTGCCAACCGTAATTTTTTTATGGAAAGGCTCGACGAAGCCATCAACACCGCAAAATCCAAAAAAACCCAAGAATTTGCCGTTGTCTTTGTTGATCTTGATCGCTTTAAGTTGATTAACGATACGGTCGGACACACGATTGGCGACAAGGTTTTGATTGCGGTTGCCAATCGTCTGAAAAATTGTTTGCCGAAATACTCAACTCTCGCCAGATTCGGAAACGATGAATTTTTGCTCCTGCTTGATTCGCAAACAAACCGCAATAAGGTTATTGAACTGGTTGAAGAGATTCAACTGCAAATGAGTCTTGTTTTCGGCATCTCAGGTCAGGAAATTACTGTCACAGCAAGCATCGGCGTGGTTTTTTACGATAAAGAGCATAAAACCGGCGAAGATATTCTGCGCGATGCCGACAATGCTCTGCATATTGCCAAAAAACAGGGAAGACATTGCTCGATTATTTTCGATGAATCGATGCGTGCCGCCGCTCTGCATCAAACCCGTCTCGAAAAAGACCTCTATCGCGCCGTCGAACGAAACGAATTATTTTTGGTCTATCAACCGATCGTGTCGATTGAAGATGAAAAACTGACCGGGTTTGAAGCCTTGATTCGCTGGAATCATCCAGAACTCGGCTTGGTTTCGCCTCTTCAGTTTATCCCGATCGCCGAAGAAAACGGCGAAATTGTCGAAATTGGAAATTTTGTGCTCGAAGAAGCCTGCCGACAACTGCGAGTTTGGAAAAAGCAGTATTCACAAGACTTGCCTTTGTTTATAAGCATTAATGTTTCATCAAAACAATTGCTTCAAAAACAGCTTTTAACGGATGTCATTCAGGCGTTGGAAAAATACAAAATCGAACCGCACCAGTTGAAACTTGAAATCACAGAAAGCGTGGTCGTCGAAAACAGCGATCATGTAATATCGATCCTCAAACAATTTCGAGCAATGGGCATCAAACTCAGTATGGACGATTTCGGGACGGGCTATTCATCGCTCAGTTATCTGCATAAATTGCCGATCAATACTCTTAAAATTGACCGCTCGTTTGTTTCGCAGGTGACGATTGAAAACGAAAGTGCCGAAATTGTCAAAACGATTCTGCTACTCGCCAAAAATTTGAAACTCGAAACCGTTGCCGAAGGAATAGAAGCCTTTGAACAACTGCAATTTTTGAAAGAGTTCGGCTGCGATTATGCACAAGGCTATTATTTTTCAAAACCGCTCAATGTTGAAGACGCTTTTGCTTTCATCAACAAATCATTCGTCGGTTATAATGCGGCTTTCGGAGAAACCATCGAGCCTGCAAATTTGGTTTTTGAACATTGATTGGTCGGTCGGGTGGGAATTGAACCCACGATACCTCGCTTAAAAGGCGAGTGCCTTAACCTGACTTGGCTACCGACCGAGCTTGATTTGGGATTTGGGATTTAGGATTTGGGATTTGGGATTTGGGATAAAAAAATCCGCAATCCCCAATCTGCAATCCCCAATCCAATTGGCTGACTCGACAAGATTCGAACTTGCATATCACTGATTAACAATCAGTTGCTTCCCAATTAGCTACGAGCCAATAAACTTTTTTCCTACCAATCCGTAATCTCAAATCCCAAATCTCAAATCCAAATGGGTAGGCAAACGCGGATGTGAAATTCGCTTCGTCAGACAAAAGACAAGTGTGTTTGTTGCAAACAAAAGATAGGTCTTTGACGCATTCTTTTGTCCTCGCAAAAATTTTGTCCGCGTTTGTGTTGGTAAGATTGTTACATTAAAAAATCGGGGCAACAGGATTTGAACCCGTAATCTTGCGGTAATCTGCCGCTAATATCGCTTATAAAACGACTGTTTTACCATTAAACTATGCCCCGTAATTGATTTTGGATTGGTGATTGCGGATTGCGGATTTATTTATCCCAAATCCGAAATCCAAATCCCAAATTGAGTAAGGCGAAGGCGAGATTTGAACTCGCATCGTTCTGTTTACAAGACAGACGCTCTTTTTTCCGTTAAGCTACTCTGCCATATTGATTTGGGATTTGGGATTGCGGATTGCGGATTTGGATTGTTGTTGGAAATGAATCCGAAATCGGCAATCGTAAATCCCAAGTAGAGATGATTGCGGTGAAAGGATTCGAACCTTTAGTCTTCGGTTTATGAGACCGACGCTTTAAGCCAGTTAAGCGACACCGCCAAGTTTGATTTGTGATTTGTGATTGCGGATTGAAAAAAATCCCAAATCCCAAATCCCAAATCCCAAATCGAAATAGCCGATGTCGGATTTGAACCGACGTCCTGCGGTTTAGAAGACCGCCGCTCTTGATCCGCTGAGCTAATCGGCTAAACTGATTTGGGAATTCGGATTGCGGAATGCGGATTTGAAATCCGAAATCTAAAATCCAAAATCCCAAATCGAAATGGTGGTTGGAGTTGGTATCGCACCAACCTTTTCGGCTCTTCAGACCGATGCTCATCTATCTAAGCCATCCAACCTAAAAAATGTTTGGCGGGAATGACGGGACTCGAACCCGCGATTTACTGATAGACAATCAGGCGCATTAGCCGCTTTGCTACATCCCCATTTGGATTTTGGATTGGGGATTTGAGATTGCGGATTGAAAAAAAATCCCCAATCCAAAATCTAAAATCCCCAATCGAACTGGGTGGATTGACGAGACTTGAACTCGCAATGGCCGCAGTCACAGTGCGGTGCTTTACCGGTTAAGCTACAATCCACAAAAAAGAAGTTTGGGCGACAAAAAATGAAATGATACGGTTTCAATTAACAGTTGATGTAATCATTCCGGCATTCGCCCAAAAAATTTGGCGGAGAGAACAGGATTTGAACCTGCAAGAGAAGATCTCGATTGTTTAGCAAACAATTGCGGCTACCGTTTCGCCATCTCTCCGAATTTGAAAAATATTGGAGCGAGCAGTCGGATTTGAACCGACGATGATTGGTTTTGCAGACCAACGCCTTAGACCAGGCTTGGCTATGCTCGCGTTTGGATTTGGGATTTAGGATTTGGGATTGCGGATTGAAAAGAAACAAATCCGCAATCCCAAATCCCAAATCAAACTGGTGGATCGGAAGGGATTCAAACCGCTACGCCAAACTTACACATTTCTGAACATCATCAGAAATGACGTTGACTTCCTGTTTCATTGTGTCCCTCAACTGTTATGTTTTCGGTGATTTGACACTCCGCAGGCTTTTCCCGTGTAGCTCACGGTACGATTTTCACCTCAAGGCTCGACAGTAATCTCCGTGGTTTTTGGAGCATTATTGACAAAACTTTTGAGATAAGCTAAGTCTAATCTAGTCGAATCCCAACAGTCAAACAGCCGCCTAACTATCATTGGTGGTCTTAAACCAACCAAAATGTATAACTATCTGGAACAATGTTCAGATATTAGCTTTCAGTTACTTTCCCTTACAAATGCGAATCAGGAGTTGAAAAATGTCCGCGAATTTGGCTTAAAACTTCAAGGATTAGAAACATTAATAAGAAATGGGACGCGGAGAGGCGCGGAGTCGGCGGATTTACGCGGTTTTTTTAGAAATCCGCGAT
>JANPDZ010000344.1:0-5200 GCA_031431735.1 Acidobacteriota bacterium
TTTATTACCAAAATGCCAAATCCGCTAAGTTTAGAAGTTAATATAAAACTCTTATCAACTTTGGTTCGCACTTTCTTGGTGGCAAAATCTAATTTTCGAGAAATTTCTTCGTGGGGTAGTTTATTAAATTTCTTTTACTAAGGATGAATAATCTGAAATCAAGTTTACAGGAGGCTCTGCTATGAAGAATTCTAGCATTAAAATTGAATATGAAACTACTAATAATTGGGCCGAAGAAACCCAACACGGAATGTTTTTGTCGGTCTACAGGATTGCACACAGTATTGGAGTGTTCAAAAGATGGGAACAATTGCAAGAAGGTCTATAAAAAGACGAAAGTTGCCAAGTTCGGATTGAAAAGATTGATCAATCAGGTGATGCAGATTCCGGGAAAAATAAAAAAGAATGGCAAAAAATGGTTGGTGATTCTTCCGAAATCGCATTATCTGGTCAAACAACTTGAGAAATCTTGGAAACCATTGCTTGAAAATGGGATGCCCTGACACCCAAACCTATTTGCACAAAATCTGGGTTTGAACAGGCTAAAAATCAAAAAATTCAAAGATTCAGCTAAATCCATTTTATTGTAGGAAAGATGTCTACTATAAGATGACTGTTGAAATTGACGAGTTTGATATTTTTCTTTCGTTATTTCAAGGTATGCACGGAATTTGAAAATCGCGATTTCCTTGATCGGTTGTGCAGGTAAATAAAGTCGCTGACTTTGAAGCATTGGCACAATTCCCCAAATATGAACAAAACTCAAAAAGCGGTGATACTCGCGCGCGGTCTCGGAATGCGGATGAAAACGGATGAAAAAAACGCCGCGCTTAGTCCGTCGCAAGCTAAAATTGCCGGATTCGGTTTGAAAACGTTGATGCCGATCGTCGGCGAAAAAACCTTGCTTGACTTTATTTTTGAGAACCTTAGCAAGGCCGGTTTTAGGCAATTTTGCCTCGTGATCGGTCAAGAACATCAGGCAATTCGTGATTTTTGCGCCCCACAGCCATATGATATTTCTTTTGTCATTCAGGAAAAACCGTTGGGAACTGCCGACGCGGTTTTGGCAGCGGAAAGTTTTGTTGGGGATGAACTTTTTCTCGTGGTGAATTCCGATAATTTATATCCGGTCAACGATTTGAGAAGATTGTCCGAATTAGATCAACCGGGTTTGATCGCGTTTGAACGGACAAGTCTGATTCAGAAAAGCAATATTCACGCGGAACGGATCGCCGGGTTTGCGGTGATCGAAACAGACGAAACGGGGTATCTTCGCAAAATTACGGAAAAGCCGGAGACGGTTGAAGAAAATTCATTTGTTTCGATGAATGCGTGGCTTTTTTCAACGACGATCTTTGCGGCGTGCAGGTTAATAAACCTTTCGCCACGCAATGAATTTGAACTGACCGATGCGGTAAAGTTTGCGATAGAAAATCTCGGTGAAAAATTCAAAGCCGTCAGATCAACGGAAGGCGTTTTGGATCTGTCGAGCCGTGCCGATATTCAAGGTGTGGCTGAAAAATTGAGATCGTATGCGTAAGATATTCTGACTTGTATCTCGCCTGACGCGATGTAAGAAATTTCACCGCCAAGGACGCTCGTGGTCGCAAAGTTTTTTGAAATATCGTTTGACAATTCTTCAGTTTCAATCGAATCATCCTTTTTTGAACGAAAGAGAGAAGAGTTTTTAAAGATTGAAAAGGAATTTAGTCGCACCTTTTTTCAATTCTTTATTACTTTGCGACCTTAGCGTCCTTTGCGGTGAAAACTTCTTCGACATGCGTAAAGCTAAGCAGGTGAGCAAAAGTAATCAAGTATTTTGTTTTAGTTTTGAGTCCCTGTACAAGCCAGGCAATCGCCAGCGAAGCGCAGCGGTTTAGCTGACTAAAGGCGGGACTCAGAACTAAAGCAAAATGTCGCAAAACTTATGCTCACCTGCTTATATGTTTATTCCGGGAAGAATCGAATTTTTGGGCAAGCACACCGATTATTGCGGTGGGCGAAGTCTTGTCTGCGCTATTGATCGCGGGTTTCATACAGTATTTACGCCAAACGAAAACCGATCGGTTCAGATAAAAAGCGAAATTTCGGGCGAAACGGTTTCCTTTGAACTAAATGAGGATTTGCAAGTCGCCCAAAATCATTGGTCAAAATACCCGATGACGGTCGCAAGGCGTCTCGCGCAAAATTTCAAAAGCCGTAGATTAAAAGGCGTGAATCTGAGTTTTCGAAGCGATCTGGCGGCGGCGGCCGGTTTATCGAGTTCGAGCGCGTTTATGATCGCTTTTTTTACGGCTATTGAAGACGTTAATGATTTGCCGCTTTTTGAAGAATATAAACAAAACATTGCGAACAATTTAGAATTGGCAGAATATCTCGGCTGTATTGAAAACGGCCAGACTTTTCGCGGTTTGCAAGGGTTTTCGGGAGTCGGGACTTTCGGTGGCAGTCAGGATCAGACAGCAATTTTGTGTTGCCGGAAAAATTATCTGAGCCAATTTTCATTCTCGCCTGTTGTGCTTGAAAAAGAAATTCTTTTGCCTTCGGATCTTTCTTTTGTGGTGGCATCGAGCGGCGTGATCGCGGAAAAAACCGGTCAGGCGATGGCGAAATACAACCGCGTTTCGCGGATGGTGTCGGAAATTGTTCACGTCTGGCACGGCGCGGAAAAAAACTTAGCCCAAATTATTGAAGCGGTCGGTTTGGACGATCTGAAAAGGTTTATTGCCGAAAATGAGTTTTCGTTTGAGAAACAAGAACTGCTCGAACGGGTCGAGCAGTTTTATGTTGAAAGTTTTGAAATAATTCCGCAGGTTTCCGCTTTTTTGGAAAACGGCAAAGTTGAAAAAATCGGCGAATTAATTGATCTTTCGCAACAAAACGCCGAAACATTTTTGCATAATCAGACGCCGGAAACAATCTATTTACAGCGTTTGGCAAGGGAAATCGGGGCATTGGCAAGTTCGGCCTTCGGTGCCGGTTTCGGCGGCAGCGTCTATGCTTTGGTGAAAACTTCCGATTCAGCAAGATTCGCGGACGAATGGCACGAAACTTATTTGAAAATGTTTCCGCAGCTAGCCGGGAAAGCCGAATTTTTTGTGACAAATACGGCGGAATCGCGGATTTGATCGGTTCCTTAAATCACATCCCAAGAGACTGGATACATTTATTCGCCATTATTGGATTCGCCCGATTCAACGGACCCGGCAGATTTATCGGAAAGCCTTTTCAGCATTCCTTTAATATCGGCAACGCCGCGAAAAGAAACATAGATCGTGACAAAAATATACCAAACAAGCGCGAAGATAGTCAGCAAAAACCAAAACATTTTCATACTTTTTCAACTCCTTTCGGTTTCAAAAGCGAACCGACGATCATTCCCAACGCCGAGCAGACGTAAGCGGCAATGCCTGAATAATAAGGTCCGATCTGTTTTGCCAAATCCTTGGTTGAAGAGTTTTTTTCTAAAACCAAAAAGGCGATCGGAATCAGTGCCGAGATGATGATCGAAGCGATCGCGCCCCAATTATTGGCACGTTTCCAATAGCAACAGGAAATCAGCAGCACCGAAATACTTGCCAAATAGATCGTTCCGGTAATGCCGAGATACGTCCAAACGTCGCCTTCGAGCGGATACCAAAGACCATAGAAAAGCAGGAAAACGCCGATCAGTGCCACCAGTGAGCGATTTACAAAAAGGCCGGTTTTTTCCGACCATTTGCCTTTGCGGAACGGCGCGAGAATGTCGTTATAGATAACGCTTGCCCAGGTCAGCATATAACTCGAATCGGTGGACATATCGGCCGCCAGCATCGCCGCGACGCAAAGCCCAATCAAACCGACCGGCACGAATGTCGCCAAAAACGTCGGCATCGCTTCGAGCGTGTTGGTCGTTTGCCCGAGCGTCGCCAGCGCGGCAATTCCCCAAATTCCGGGAATCAAAAAGCGGCACACAAAAAAGAAGCTCGTGCGTGTGTAGATCTGCTGTCCGGTCTTGGTGTCTTTCGCTGCCAGAACCCGCGCGATCGTCGTTTGCCAGGTCAGAACTGCCGCGAAATTGAGCATAAACTGAAAGACAACATATTGCCATCCCAAATCGGGATGAACAAACGGATTCAAACCGCCGGCTCCGTAATTTGTTTCAACCGTCGTGACGAGTTTGTCCCAACCGACATTGACCAAAATCAAGATCGTGACGGCGATCAGCCCGACACTCATGACAACGAACTGCAGGAAATCGGTAATCAAAACCGAAAGCATTCCGCCAAAAATCGTGTAAGTTGCCACCCCGATCAACAGGACGGTCATAATTATTTCCAAATAACCGATCTTGTAACCGGCGAATTCAAACGACGTTACGCTCAATCCGATGATTTTTACAAGAAATTGTCCGCCGACCCGCAGGAAAACGCCCATATTGAGCAATCCGCCAAGCACAATGACGACGCCGGCTGCCCATCGAACACGTGCGCCGAATTGTCTTTCGATCAATTCCGGGATCGTAATGACGCCTGAATCGCGCAGAGGTTTGATACAAAAACCGGTGAGGCCGACAACCAACATCGCAATTGCCATCGCAATGCCCGGCGTGGCGCCCGCAAAACCGTATTTGTAACCCGCTTCGGCCGTGTACATACAGGTCACGATGCCGAATTCGGTCGCCGCCAGTGAAGCAATGCCGAGATAGACATTCATCTCGCGCCCGGCAACCAAAAAATCGTCAACCTTGCTGACGTATTTTCTGACATACAAGCCGGCCATCATCGTGACGAGCAAATAAAGTCCGACGATACTTCCATCTAAAAGCCAATTAAAATGTGACATTTCACCTTCCGCGAAGTTTTCTGAACTAATGCAAACCTATTGGCGGATGTCAATCCGTTTTGATAAAGAATCGAACAAAAAGTTCTTGTCGTTAATATTTAAGGTTTGCCTGAATTAAAAGTGGATTATACAAATTTATAGGCAATTGTCGAAGTTGGAAATCGAGAAGAGGACAATTTTGTACCTTGCGCCCGCTTTTTTGAAGTTTCAATTCTTGAATGGGGATTGTTTTTTTTCAAAATCGAAAATTGACAACATTGCGGGCGCAAAGCAACCCTTCCAGACCTGTAATTGGTTTTATCGGGTCTTTTTAACCGTTAAATTGTGAAAAGATGAAAGTTTATCAATCAATTGACAGATAATTTCAGGTCAGGAA
>JANPDZ010000345.1:0-7596 GCA_031431735.1 Acidobacteriota bacterium
CGGTTGCGGAGCATTCAAAAAGTATGACGATGAAACAGTCGAAATCTAACGTATGTTTGTTCGTCCCGAAATTCGCGGAAAGGGAATTGCTTTTGAAATTTTAACAGAATTGGAAAAATGGGCAACTGAATTAAACTTTACGAGTTCAATTTTAGAAACAGGTTATAAACAGCCCGAAGCCATTCGTCTTTATGAAAAATCGGGCTACGCCTTGATTCCGAATTACGGGCAATATGAAGGGGTCGAAAACAGCGTTTGTATGAAAAAGAATTTAAATTAAGCAGGTCAGCATATATTTTGTAATATAATGAAAATGCGGAAACACGCTACGCTCGTAAGTGTGCCTTTTCGCCCTTACTTCGTGTGGGCTTCTGCATTATATCAGATTACTTTTGCTTATCTGCTTAAACCCGTTGAAAGTTTAAGGTAAATCATCAGTTTTTTCTAATGCCGTCGATTTTGGGAAGATAAAATAATTCGACAACTTTTTATCGGCGTAAAAGCGAAAAAGCGAAATTGAGTTTCAAATCGGTTGTGAATGCCAGATGAATCCAAAGAGCAGCAAAAGATTCAAGCAGCCGTGCATTTTTCAATTCGCCGGCATCAATGGCATCAAATCCGATCGTTTCGGCTAATTTTCTGACTGTTTCTCTTGCTTCCGCATCGTCACCGCAAACAAATTGAACAGCTTTGCCATTTTCGTATTCAGGATTATCCATATTGACGACTCCTGTTTGATTGAAACATTTGACGACTTTTGCGCCCTTGGCAATTTCAGCAATTTGTTCCGCAGCCGAAGTGTCGAAGCCAAGCGATAAACCCAATTTGCCATCAACCATTTTCAAGGGATTTGTACAATCAACAATAATTTTTCCTGAAATATCGCTGCAATTTCCGATGGCTTCGGCAACTTTAGCAAATGGAATCGCCAAAACAATCAAATCAGCATTTTTTGAAGCTTCGGCAACTGTTCCGATTGTCGCAAAAGATGTTTTATCAGCGTGTTTAGATGGGTTCAGAACGCCAAAATAAATTTCGTGTCCGATTGCCGCAAATCTTTTTCCCAAGGTTGCGCCGACACCGGCCGCGCCTAAAATTGCAATTTTCATATTTGTTAATATTACACTCCGAGAGCCTGAATAATAAAGAAAACGCGGAAGTTTATTTTCAACTTCTGCATTGTATTTTACAAAAAACAAAAAATTAGTTAGATTGTGCCGGAATCGGTTTGTCGCCGTTCAGACCGAAGTTATAAACTGCAACTCCTGACTGACTTTGGAACAAATACCAATTTCCTTCGCTCGGACGAAAAACGACAAAATCGGCTTTACCGTCGCCATCGTAATCAGCCGTTGCCGGAATATCGGTCGCTATGCCAAACTGCAAAGCCGCAAATCCGAGCATTGTGCGCTGCACATACCAGATTCCGTTGCGGTAAACCGCGAAATCGGTTTTACCGTCGCCGTCAAAATCAGCCGGTTGCGGAATATCGCCCGCCAAACCGAATTGGTAAGCGAAAAATCCCTGTGTCGAAGCTTGCACATACCAGATTCCGTTCCGGTAAACAGCTAAATCCTGTTTGGTGTCGCCGTCAAAATTGCCGAGAACCGGTTTGTCGGTCGAAAGTCCGAAACTTTCAATCCGGAAACTGCCGTTAGCACTGTTGACGATATACCAAACGCCGTTGCGGTAAATTCCTATATCTGCTTTGCCGTCGCCGTCATAATCGCCTTGCACGGGAATGTCTCCGGCAAGTCCCCAATTAACGATCGAGATTGAATTATTACCGCTATTGATGATATACCAAACTCCGTCGCGGAAAACGGCAATGTCGGTTTTTCCGTCGCCGTCATAATCGGCGGCAACCGTTTTGTCGGTCGCGATCCCAAATTGCGCGGCGAAAAATCCGGCGGTCGTGCGTTGAACATACCAGATACCATTACGATAGACGGAAATATCGGATTTACCGTCGCCGTCAAAATCAAACCGCTTATTTTGTGTAAAAGTCGGTTGGTTAGTGATCGTAAAATTTACATCGGAAATATCAAAGAAAATATTACCAACTGCTTCAATTTTTATTCTTGCAGTTGTTGTATTAACTAACGGTATAGAAACAGCTTCTGTACCGTCATTGGCAGTTGCGCCGCGTAAAATGTTCGGGAAAGTGTTTCCTCCGTCGGTCGAAAGCGAAATTTTAACATTTGTCGCATTAACCGGCGCGGCAGTCGTGTTTGCAATATTCCAGGTTATTGTTTGTAATACACCGCCCGGGACGGAAACATTTGTGTTTGGCGATGTCACGGTAAAAGGACCTGAATTTCCGTCAACCAAGACGGTTGCGGTAACTGTATTGATGCCGCCGCCATTGGCGCGATTATCACGGGCAACTGCCTGAAAGTTCATTGTTCGGGTAATCGCCGGAAGAAGTTCGCCGGTCAAACAGGGCGTAGCGCGTCCGCAATCAAAGGTCGGAGGCGGAACATTGGCGTTATTTAGAATATATTGAAGGGCAGGAAACGTCCGGGTTCCGCCGACGGTTTGAACATACGGGCGGAAGATCGGCATCGCACCGCCGGAATCTGTATTTGGAACTGCCGTTGTTGCCGCGCCCAAATCGTATTCCTGCCAATCGTAGGTCAATGAATCGTTGTTGACATCGGTACCGCTCGCGGTTAAAGCAAACGGGGTTTGTTTCGGAATATTAAACGATGTTCCGCCAACCGATGTGACGGTCGGCGGCGTGTTTCCGGTCGCAGTCGTCGAGGCGCAGGTGTTTCCGTTTCCGGTTTGGCTGTAGGCAACGATCACTTCCAAACTTTTAACGTGAAAAGTATCAATACTGTGGCGGTCTAAATCCTGCGCCCCGCAGATTCCGGCATATGCCATGATCGTAATTCCGCTGCCGGGTTCATATGCCGAGGCCCCGCTTCTGTTGCCATTGCAATTACTTGTGCCAGTTCCATTTGCATTAAAAGTATGATTTGCGCCCCACTGGTGTCCCATTTCGTGAGCGACATAATCAATTGCAAACGCATCGCCGACGGGATTGCTCAAACCCGTCACACCGCGGGCTTTATTTGTGCCGCACGGTCCGTTTAAGTTTGCGACACCGCCGCCGCCGGTCGAGAAAACGTGACCGATGTCATAGTTTGCGGTTTGGATTACCGTATTAAGATTTGTCGTGTTTTCTGTGAGCATTGTTCCGCCATTATTATTCGTATAGGGATCGTTCGCGTTCGTGCAGGCGACACCGCCGCAAGAATTGTTATCGCCGGCATAAATGATCAGATCATTATTGGCAACGATATTCATATGAATTGCCAGATCACGTTCATAAACGCCATTAACGCGGTTCATGATCAAAACTTGAGCCGCGAGCGTTCCGGCAATCGTATTTCCGCCAACGGCTGTGGCGTATTCATTGGTCGCCGCCAAAGCCAGACGATAAGTCCGCAGTTGCGTCCCGGAGATCACATCGTTCGAAAAATCAGGAAACAAGTCGGAAGTTAAATTGTCAGCGGAAAGAAGCTCATCGAGAGATTTTTCTTCACGAAAATCGCAAATAAATCTTCCTGTAAGAGGAGCGTCTTTCTTCAAATAACTAATGTAGTTTTCGGTGTCATCTTTCTTAAAATACGGGTCAACCAAAACCGTTCCATTAGCCGAAAGAATCATCGAGTGAAATCCTGAAGGAAGAATATCGAATCGAACGGTCGCCGTTGGATCATCAATTCCTTGTCCGCGGAAGGTTTCGCCAAGTTCCGGATATTTAGCAACCAAACCGGCTTCGACGACCGGCGATCTTTCAATGCGGAAACGACCAAAAGTTCCGTTTGGCATCGGCAAAGTCAAAATTATTTCACTATTTTGTGCCGCGCTCGTAAATTCAAGCGGTGCTTTGCTCAACAGCGAAAGTAAATTGGCTTTGTTGAGGCTGAAAGTTTTGTAAGAAGCCGGAATGATCGTTCGTTCGGCAAGCCGTTGCTGTAATGAAGCTTCGTCGGTTTCCTGCCAGACATTGTCTGAAGATGTTGCCGCCAAAACTGTTGACACTGACAAAAAAGTGATTGCAAATAGAAATACGAACCGAATAGTTTCCTTTAACATTAATTACTCCTCAAATAATTTGCAGTGGATTAGTTAGATTTCAAAGTCGGGTGTGTCTTTGAAATTAAACTGTTTGATAAAAATATGACTTTATTTGAATTCTGTTGGAATTCTTAAAAAAGCGAGATTTGTTAATTAATATTGGAATAAATCCAAAAAATTGTCCATCATAAATTCACTCAATTGGGTGTTTTTTTTGAAAGGCTTTGTAAAAATTCATCAATGAAATGTTAATATAAATCTTTTTGAGTATGCCGGAAAACACTTTATCAACCAAACATGAATCTCAAATTGCTGAAATAGCCGGAAATCTTGAACCGACCGCTGAGGAATTGTCGGTTTTGAGTCGGACTGAGAAAATCGGTTTTAAATTGACTCATAAAATGAATCAGGGCGCGTGGAAACGGCTTTGGACTTTTTGTCAGCGGCATATCGGTTCGCTCTGGATAAAAATCTGTACTTACAACCTGATGAATGTTTTCGGGATAGAAAATGTCGAGAAGACAGATGTCGAAAAACCGCTGCTTCTGGTTGCCAATCACCGTTCTTTTTTCGATATGTACACGGTTTCGAGCGTCTTATTTCGTCAAACAAAACGACCGATGAATCTTTATTTTCCCGTCCGTGCCAAGTTTTTTTACACAAGCCCGCTTGGCTGGTTTGTCAATCTTGTGATGGGCTGGTTTTCGATGTATCCGCCATTTTTCCGGGAAGCCAAAGAAGCCGAAAAGCGTGAATTCGATAAATTCAGTTTGCGGAAGCTGATTCAGATCGCTGCCGTAGGACACGGCACGATCATCGGATTTCACCCGGAAGGTAAACGCAATTTAAACGATGATCCATACAATCTTTTGCCAGCCCAGCCAGGCGTCGGCAAAGTGATCTATGCTGCGCAGCCGCAGGTTATTCCGGTTTTTATTACCGGTCTTGGCAACGATTTGCCGAAACAAGTGTTGGGAAATTGGACCGGTGGCGAAAAGGTACGAATCTGGTTTGGCGCACCCGTTGATTTTTCGGCATTTTATGAAAAGAGCGACCGCCTCAGAACGCATAAGGAAATTAGCGATTTTCTAATGACCAAAATCAGCGAACTCGGCGAACAAGACCGGCAAAAGTTTGGAAAGTGATTATCAACCTTTTCAACCGACGATCAAAAACTTAAATAGTTGTAAGGAATTCTGAACAAGTTGGAAGAAACTTCAAACGCACAATCATTATCAATCCGCAAGCCACTTCTTGAAATGTCATCGAAACGTCGTTGGGCGGTGACGATCGGCGTAATGACCGGAATGTTTATTGCTGCGCTTGAAGCGACCGTTGTCGGCACGGCAATGCCGACCGTGATTGCCTCTCTCGGCGGTATTAATCATTACAGTTGGGTGTTTTCGGCGTATCTTGTAACTTCGACAGTGACCGTTCCGGTGTGGGGAAAACTCTCTGACCTATACGGTCGCCGCCTTCTTTATCAACTTGGAATTACCATTTTTCTGATCGGAACTCTTCTTTCCGGGTTTTCAACTTCAATGACGCAGCTTATTGGTTTTCGCGCGATCCAAGGTCTTGGTGCGGGCGCGCTTGTTCCGCTCGGAATGACGATCATCGGCGATATCTACACGCTTGAGGAACGCGCCAAGATGCAGGCTTATTTCGGCAGCGTGTGGGGACTTTCGAGCGTAGTCGGACCACTTATCGGCGGTTTTATTACTGACCAGATTTCGTGGCGTTGGGTGTTTTTTATCAATCTTCCGATCGGAATTCTTGCCGCAATCATTATCGGTTTGGCTTTGAAAGAACCGAAACTGACCGAAAAACCACAGGTTGACTATGCCGGTGCGGGATTGTTGATGATTGCCATCAGCCTCTTGATGCTGGCACTGGTCGAGGGCGGCGCTTCTTTCGAAACACTTTTGACACCCGAAAACACATTATTGATCGGCGGGGCAATGCTATTGTTTTTGATCTTCTTTTGGGTCGAAAAACGCGCCAAAGACCCGATTATTCCGTTTGAACTTTTTAAAAATCGGACGGTTTCTGTCGCAGTCAGCGCGGGCTTTTTAGGCGGCGTGGCGATGTTTGGCGCAATTTCATTTATTCCGCTGTTTGCACAAGGTGCGTTGGGTTCAACTGCGACCGAAGCCGGATCACTTTTAACGCCTCTGATGCTCAGTTGGGTTTCGATGTCGGTCATCGGCGGCCGATTATTACTCAGAGTCGGTTATCGAAATATCACGATCATCGGATTTACGGTTTTATCAGTCGGGTTTGTTTTTCTTGCTTTGTTTCAAAGAGAAACTCCGCGATATTGGCTTTATTTCGATTTAGCATTGGTCGGCGCAGGTTTGGGGCTCACGATGCTGACACTATTAATTGCCGTTCAGCAATCAGTTGAAAGATCAAAACTCGGCATTGCGACTTCGCTTAATCAATTTTCACGCGCCATCGGCGGTGCTTTTGGATTAGCAATCATGGGAGCATTTTTGACTGCCGGGCTTGCTACTCAATTAAATGCTGTGGCAAACGAAGGAAATACAAATTTGACGATTGAACAAGCTGCCGCTTTTGCCGAAAATCCGAACGCAATGATTGACCCGATCGCAAAAGCAAAAATTACGCCGGAAACGCTTGTTGTTCTACAGCAAGCGATGGCAGTTTCGATTCACCGCGTATTTTGGGTTGGTGCAATTCTCTCGGTTTTAGCGTTGGGGGTAGTGTTTTTTCTGCCGAAACAGCACAAAAAAAAAGATGCCGAGAATACAATTCACGTTTCCTCTGACTGCGGCGAAAGAATGTTGATGGCTGAGCACACGACAATTAATCAACGAAATCAGCCGGAAGCCTAAAAAAAAGTAACAATTAAAGTAAATTGAGTCTTATACGGTTTTCAGTTAGAAACTATGCAATAAAGAGTCCAACAAACGCGGAACGCACTTTGTTGATTGTTCAAGCATATTCAACAAAGTGCGTTCCGCGTTTGTTGGACTTTCCGGCACAAAGTTACTTGATGCTAATGCACGGTTTCTAACTGAAAACCGTCTTAGTAAAAGATTGAAAATAAAGTAACCCACTAAAACAAACCTGCGTCTGAACCATCCGCCAATTGAATGCACCCATTTTCGACGCGCGGGTTTCAGCCTTTTTACTCAAAATTGGTAATTGTTTAGGTCTTTGGTTTTCGGTTTTTGGTTTTTGAAAGAAATTGCCGATTGGTAATGAATTTCTCACCAATCCGCTTATTTTTCAGTGTCTTGATTGAAAATCAAAGGGTTGACATTAAATAAAACCAAAAACCAAAGACCAAAAGCCAAAGACCTAATCAGCTACAAAAATTCTTAGTGGGTTACTTTATTAACTCGACTTTAGATAAATTTTCGGTTTCAAGCAAAACTGTAAGTGTCCTAAACATTGAATTTATGACAATCAAGAGAAAAAACTGGGAATTAAATGAGGGTAGTGGTCTTTTCTGCCACCCCAACTACCTGCATTTAATTC
>JANPDZ010000346.1:0-13129 GCA_031431735.1 Acidobacteriota bacterium
GCTTGGTGGAAATAACCTCGCATTTTTAATTATCAAAAGACGAACTGTAAATGTCCATAATTAAATGGCTTTGCTATCGTTCGATTGAAATATCACACAAATTCTCTATGTTGGGAAATTTCCACCCAGCACCACTAGGAACGTCACAATCAAAGAATTGCTCGCTGAAAGTGAGCAACAATGACCGCCGATTTGTTCGACGCTTTCAGCGTCGGGCGTTCTGACATCAAAACCCAGCGATTCTCGCTAGGCGGCGAAGCGGTGATGTTGGTCATCTTCGATGACTGGAGAAAATCGCTACTTTGAATAAGCCCTATGACTTTTGCGAAGCCAAAGCCTTTTGAAATTTCCGAAACGGTTAAATGTTAGTTTTCTATATATTTTGTACCATCCGGCGGCTTGATCTCGAAAACGCTGGCTTTGATGGAAACGTTCTTTTCAAGGGCGGTCAGTAAAACCGTTTCCGTATCATTATTGTTTGCCGTTATCTTCATCTGAATCGGCATGCCGTTGCCGTCAACCCAAATGTCCGCCACTTTATATTTTTGAGCAGTTTTCGGCGTTAATTCGAGATGCCACGTCGGAGTTGTCCCGTTGACCTTTTCTTCGCCGATATATTTGATGCTGTAATTGGCTTTAAGCTGCTCTTTTGACATATTGATAAAAGCCAGCGGACTGCTCACACCTGATGAATTTTTATTCTTGACATTATCGGTACTGCCCCTAATTGCCTGTTTTAATTTCGGTTGATAAAGCATATATTTCTTATCAATCACCGCTAAGGATTCCTCGGGTTTTGTCCAATCAATGCGAATCAGCGGATTTTTTCCTTTTTGCAGTGCGTAGATCGCTTTACCTTTTCTTGATTCCGTATCCTTCAAAACGGAATCGTATTTTTCATACGTGACATTTGTCCGCAGCGTTTTTAATAACTTGTAATGATCGTCCATCCGCTTTAGGATCTCATTGATCTGCGCATTTGCTGCGGTCGCGGCAAATCCGCCGAAAACAAATGTAACGGCGATTGCAATTAAACCTGTTCTTAAATAATTTCTCATATAAATCATCCCTCGATTTTCTAAATCAAAATCTATAAAATACGCGATGCAATCAGATTCTCAGTAGATCCAAATTTGGAAAGACGGGTTACTTTCGATCGTAAAAAGTGGTCATTGAAAATGATTGAAACAGAAAATACTCGCCAATTATCGGAAGAAACATCTAAAATTCAGAAGAAGTCCAAGATTGGGATTGATTAATAATCCGACATCCGACATCTTAAATCCGAAATTTGGATCTACTGATTCTAGTTTTTGATGATCTTCGTCCCCTTTGGCGTATCTATCTTAAAATCTAATCCGTTCAGAGTGACGTTTTTTTCAAGACTTGTCAGCAAAACCGAAGTGCTATTACCATTTTTTTCAGTTGTTCTCATCTGAATTGGCATTCCGTTGCCGTCAACCCAAATGTCAGCCACTTTATATGTTTGAGCGGTTTTTGGCGTCAGTTCCAAGTGAAACGTCCGAGTCGTCCCGTTCACTTTTTCTTCGCCGAGATATATTATGGTGTAATTGGCTTTGAGCTGCGCTTTCGACATATAGATAAACGCCAGCGGGCTGCTGACACCCGACGCATCTTTTTTCGCCTTTTTAGTATTGCCAACAATCATTTGGTTCAATTTTGGGCGATAAATGGCATAATCTTTGCCGTTAACCGCCAACGATTCGACGGGGCTTTTCCAATCAATGCGAAACAACTGATTCTTGGCTTTGGCATAGATCGCTTTGCCTTCCATTGTATCCGAATCCTTTAAGACGGAATCGTATTTTACATATGTGACATTTGTCCGAAGCGATGTCAAAGCATTGTAGTGCTTATCCATTAAAGTCAGTATTTCGTTGTTGGTCTGCGCGTTTGTTGCGACGGCGGCAAATGCGCTAAAAACAAACACCCACGCGATTGCTATAAAACCATATCTTGAAAACTTATTCATATAAAAATTACTCCTTATTAATACTTGAGATTTGAGAATTAATGATTTTATCTCTCTACTCTCCACTCTTTACTCTCCACTATTACCGAGCCGATGTCTTTTCGTTTGTCTAATTTGATAATTTCAGCGGCTGAATCGTCGTTTTCTTGACTGACGAGTTTTTCAAAACCGTTGCGCCCCGGCGAGAGATCTTTGGCTTTGACGGTCAAACCTGTATTTAAGGTTGTCAAGTTTTCCTTGCGGTCAAACCACGTTTTCGGTGTCAGAAAGATAAACAGGATGATCAAAAAGCACAGCAAATCCCACTGCCAGCTGGCGCGTTCATATTTCCAAAGAATAATGTCTTTAAGCATTTTAGATTGCGGATTGCGGATTGCGGATTTCAAATCTCGGAGTTTACCGGCGACTTCGCCTCTTATATCCGAAATCCCAAATCCCACATCCCAAATCAACTAACTACCAGACCGTCGCGCATCTGAATGATCCGCGAACAAACCGCTGCCGCTTCCGGATTGTGCGTGATCATAATGATCGTCTGATTAAATTTGCGGTTCAGTTCGCTGAACATCTTGAGCACGATCTCGGAATTTTCCGTATCGAGATTGCCCGTCGGTTCGTCCGCCAAAATGATCGCCGGATTATTGACGACCGCCCGCGCTAAAGCAACGCGCTGCTGTTCGCCGCCCGAAAGTTCAAGCGGTTTGTGGTGCATTTTATCGTCTAATTTCAAAAGGCGCAAGACTTCACGCCGATTCTCGCCGTTACTGCTGCTGTTGCCCGTATGAATTTTTTCCGCGAGCTTCAGGTTTCCTTCCGCTGTCAAGGTCGGGAAAAGATTGAAACGCTGAAAGACGAACCCGATCTTGCGCCGCCGGATGTCGGTTCGCTGCGCGTCCGTGACCGTCGCCAGATCTTCGCCGTCAATGATTATGTTTCCGCTGGTCGGCGAGAGAAGTCCGCCGAGCAGATGAAGGAGCGTGGATTTTCCGCAACCCGAAGGTCCCATGATCGCCACGAATTCGCCTTTTTCAATCGAAAGCGAAACACCGTGCAAGACGGGATTCTCGATCTTTCCGATCTTATAACTTTTTCGTAAGTCTATTGTTTGTAAAATTGTGTTCATTAAAGCAATTTGTGATAAAACCACAGTTTAAAAGGAAAAAGGGTAAAAGGCAAAAGTGACAAAAGTCTTGAGTCTGAAGTCTGAAGTCCGAAAACAAAGACCAAAGACCAAAGACTCAAGACTCAAGACTCAAGACTACTTTTTATTGCTGAGTTCGCGTTGCCGAATTTGAATTTTCGGTCGCAGATTTTTGACTTCGCGCTTCCTGTAATTTTTCGTCCAGATTAACTTCCTGTAATCCCCACGTGTTTTCCAAAACAAACGCTTTTTCCGGATAGGTTTTGCCGATAGTCACATTCTCCGGCGATTGATAGGTCAGTTTCATCTTGTATTTTTCCTTCGGGCGCGTGACAACAACCTGTAAAGGCAGATTGTTATATTCGCCGCTTTCGCCTAAATTTCCTTCTTGCCCATAGACAATATCCGATTCGATTTCACCTTTTGAGTCAAAGATCTGTTGACGTGCCAGCCGAATTCCGCCAACGCGGTCAAACCAGAAACGGCGCGATATTTTCAAAGTTCCGTCTGATTCTTTTTTCAGTTCGTCCAACAGATAATAACCGCGCAAAACCCATGCTAAAGGCGATTTTTTAGGCAGATTAAAATCATATTCTTCCTGAATGATCGTGCTCATCAGATAAGAATAATTTTCTGTATCAACGGGGCGCACCAGCATCGCATCGGTAAAATGCTGTGGACGCAGATTGGCAAAGGCATTGACATTTTGCTTGATAACCTTGCCATTATCAAAATCAGTTTTTTTGACCTGTTCCTGCAACAGCGAATAATCAGCGTTGTTTGTTCCTAAAACGAACTTTTTATATTTGCCGTCGCCGCCGTCTTGCAAGATCGCCACCCGAAATTTTGTTCCGTCGGAGGTCATCTGCGCGACATCGGATTTGATGACCGGAACCTGAACTTTCATCAGGATATTTGCCGGACGCTGAACGACGACATCTCCGTCCGCTGATTTGTATTTTTCGGCGATACCGCTTTCGGCAAACGAATTATCCTCAAACTTTAAATACATTTTCGCACGCATCGAATTGATCCGCGCAAAACGATTGACTTCACCAAACAATTGCGATTGTTCGGCTTTTTCCGTTTTCAGCAATTTCGGAGTGGCGATTTTCTCTTTCGGAGAAATACAACTGCTTAGAAATAATGAAAATAAAATTAATAATAATAATTGGGGACTTCGTTTCAGCATTACTCGGTTCTGATGTCCGAAAATTCGGCTCTGTTGTCTTAAAACTTTCACGCGCATATTTAATAGATTCGGCTATAAACGTCAAATAATAGCACGACAAAAGCGTTTAACCTAACAGCAAAAGACGCGGTCACGAAGGCTCTTTTGCTCTTCGGACCGCGTTTGTGATTAGATTCGAGTTCTGATCTTTTCTCTTTTAATGCCCGAAAACTCCCGTCGAACGCGTTAAATAATCCTGCATCGTATAGGCAAACATGATCGCCATCCAGAAAAATCCGGCAACTGCCGACAGCCAAATCAGCTTCGATTTCCAATAAACGTGCATAAAAAACATGATAACGAAAGTCATTTTGGTAAAAGCAATCGCCAATGCAAGAAGCGTATTTGCTCCTGGAAACAAAATTCCGTCCAAATCTTGTAACGCCACAATGTAAGTTACAATTGTCATAATGAACAAAAATGCAAATACAGCAAAATACTGTAAAATGCTCATATGTTGTTCTTCTGAATGATTATCTTCCGAATGTTTATCTAAATGTTTATCTGACATTTATCTAATGTCCTCCTGCCAAAAAGTGTCTGCCGAGCAAATAAAGCAACGGGAAAAGGAAAATCCAAACAATATCAACAAAGTGCCAATACAAACCCGACATTTCGACCGGAGAATAATATTGGGCGGAATACGTTCCGCGCCACGCCATAATCAAAAGCCACGTCATCAGCCCAAGACCGACAATCATATGTAAGGCGTGCAAGCCCGTCATGACAAAATAAATCCAAAAGAAAATCCGCACTTTATCGGTAAATTTTGTATTATCGTATTCACCGTTCGTCAAGTATCCGAGTTTTTCGTATTCGGTCAGATATTTACCTTTCTGAGCTTCGAGAACTATTTTCTTCCCTTTTTCATCGTTCCAACGAAATTCGCCGCGCGGATTGGCTTGATGCTCTTCCGTTTTAGCTTCAGTTTCAGCCGCGCTGGTTTTTGTTTCAAAAGGAAGCACGACAGACGAACTTTCGATTTCTTTCTTTTCGTGCTCTTTCGTCTTATGATTCAAACCGTTAACCGGCACGAGTCCGTGTTCATATTTATCTTTATATTCAAAATACTTCACGCCCAAAAATACGCAACCGAAAAACATCGTGGCAATTATCAGATAGACTTGTGCCATTCGCTTGCCCTTTTGGGCGTAATAGACCGTCAACGCCATCGTCAAACTGCTGACGATGAGAACAAGCGTATTCAAACCACCCAAAAAAGCGTCAAGGTGATTACTACCCGCCGCGAACGCCATCGGATACCTTGAACGAAAGACAAGATAAACCGTAAAAAGTCCGCCGAAGAACATAATTTCCTGAACAAGAAACATCCACATTCCGATGGAAACGGAGTCTTCCTGCTGTTTCATATCTTCAAACTGATGCTGAAGACCGGGCGGATGATAATGATGATCGTGTGTTGCCATATTTTTATAGTCGGCAGTAGGCAGTAGCAGTTGGCAGTCGGTTGATTTAATGCCAACCGCCTACTGCCTACTGCCTACTCATATTTAATTAACTACTTCTACTTGTTTTCTCTGTTCTTCCTCTAAATCCAAACCGTTTTCTTCGCCGAATTCGTAGGCTTCCCACGTTACGACCGGCATTTTTTCAAAATTTTCAGTCGGCGGAGGACTCGGGACCCGCCATTCCAAACCGGGCAGTTTCCACGGGTTGGCAGGTGCCTTTTCACCGAAGATCAGCGAATATGTCAGGTAAATAAGCGGCAAAACCAATCCGATACCCAACACCGAGGCACCGGCCGTCGAAAAAATATTCAAAACCTGTAGTTCCTCAGGATACGAAGCATAACGGCGCGGCATTCCCAAATAACCTAAAATGAATTGCGGGAAAAATGTCAGGTTAAAGCCGACGAAAACGATAATTGCCGCAATTTTACTCCAGAATTCGGAATACAACTTGCCGGTCATCTTCGACCACCAATAATGCAATCCGCCGAGATACGCCAAAACCTGTCCGCCAACCATAACATAGTGGAAATGGGCGACGATAAAATAGGTATCGGTCAAATGAACGGTCAAACCGATCGCGCCGAGGAAAAGTCCGGTCAGTCCGCCGATCAAAAACAACCCGATGAAAAATAAGCCGTAAAGCATTGGCGTATCGTAAGAAATCGAGCCTTTATAGAGTGTTGCCACCCAATTGAAGACCTTGATCGCCGAAGGCACGGCAACAACCATTGTCAGGAACGAAAAAACCAGTCCCGCGTAGATCGATTGTCCGCTGACGAACATATGGTGTCCCCAGACAAGAAACCCGAAAACAGCGATCGCAATTGATGAAAACGCAATAAATTCGTAACCGAAGATCTTTTTGCGCGAAAAATTAGAGATCAGTTCCGAGATAATACCCATGCCCGGCAGAATCATAATATAGACCGCCGGATGCGAATAAAACCAGAAAAGATGTTGAAACAAGATCGGGTCGCCGCCGATTGCCGGATCAAAAATCCCGACTTTTCCGACTCTTTCAAGCGCGAGCAGCAAAACCGTGATCGCGACGACCGGCGTTCCCAAGATCATCACCAGCGACGTTGCGTAATGTGCCCACACAAATAGCGGCATCCGAAACCAGGTCATGCCGGGCGCGCGCATCGTATGGATCGTGACAATAAAGTTCAACCCCGTTAAGATTGACGAAAATCCATTGATGAAAATACCAAGCCCGACCGCCATCACATACGAATTTGAAAAGGTCGTCGAATACGGCGTGTAAAATGTCCAGCCCGTATCAACGCCGCCCTGCATCAAAGCCCACAGCGTTAACGCGCCGCCGATCCAGTAAATATACAAACTCAGCAGATTTATACGCGGCAGCGCAAGGTCTTTGGCGCCGATCATGATCGGTATCAAAAAGTTTCCGAGGATTGCCGGAATGACCGGAATCAGGAAGAAGAAAACCATGATGACACCGTGCTGCGTGAAAACTCTGTTGTATGTTCCTGATTCGAGCAAATCGCTTTGCGGTGTCAGAAGTTCAAGGCGAATTGTCGCCGCATACAACCCGCCGATCATGAAAAAGGCGGATACGGTTATCAGATACATAATCGCAATGCGTTTATGGTCTTTGGTCAAAAGCCATGATCTCAAGGTAAAACCGTTCGTCAAATAATTTACCTTCGGCTTTTCTTCAATTTTCATTGTATCTACGTTTTGCATAACTCTACCTATTTATTACTGCTCTTTGCCGGTTCACTGGTGTTGCCCGGTGCGTTCGGGACACTTGCCGATTTTGTGTTGGCGCCTGTATTACTATTGCTTTTCGTTGGACTGGTCGAACTTGACGTCGGCGCACTCGTCGCCGCATTCGGATTATTGCCGAGTGATTTGATATAGGCGACCAATGAAACGAGTTGTTCTTCCGTGACCTGTCCCTTGAAGGTCGGCATGATCGGCTGATAACCTTCAACAATTTGCCCCGCCGGATTCAAGATTGAATTGCGGATATAATCGTCGTCGGCTTTGACGACCTGTCCGGTCGTCAGTTTGACATCCGTTCCGTATAATCCTTCGAGTTTTGCGCCGCGCTGCGCTGCTCCGCCCGCGTGACACGAAGCACACCCGAGTTTTGTATTGAACAATTCTTTTCCGGCTTCGACCGGCGTTAGATTTGAACCGCCTCCGGCAAGCCAGTCATCAAATTCCGCCTGCGGCAAAACATAGATCCAACCGCCCATTCCCGAATGGTTTAATCCGCAATATTCGGCGCAATAGATATGGTATTTACCAGGTTTGATGGCGTTGAACCAAATCGTCGTATAGCGGCCCGGAACGACATCCGCTTTTGTCCGGAAAGCCGGAATAAAGAAATCGTGAAGGACATCTTCGGTCGTCATCGTCAATTTAATATTTCGACCGACAGGAACGTGCAATTCGTTGATTTCGCGTTGTCCGGTGCCGTGCTGTGCCTTCCACATCCATTGTTTCCCGACGACATAGATCTCCATTGCTTCGGCCGGCGGACGAAATTGATTGTAGAAAATGTACGCGCCGCCGAGAAAGATCGTCATCGAAATAACGAACGGAATGATTGACCAGACAGTCTCGAGCATGATCGAGCCGTGAATTTCATCCGGTGTCGCAAATTTTTCTTTCTCGCGGTATTTAACGGCGAAGAAAAAAACTGCCACGACAATCGGAATTGTAAAAGCCACGCTTATCAGAATCAGGTAAAAATACAGATAATCTACCTGCCACGCGAAGTCGGAAGCCTGTTCTGGAAATAATGGAACCCACGAATTACTTTGCATAAACTAATTTAGTTGAGAGTAGAGAGTGGCGAGTGGCGAGTGGCGAGTAAGAGAAGATTTACAGATTCTCTGTCCACTTTCCGCCCTACTATTTTCACTTTCTACCCTTCACTCTCCACTCTCTACTCTCCACTCTCTACTCTCCACTCTCTACTCTCTACTCTTGTTGCGCCGCCAAAAGACGAAAAACATAGCACCCAATCCGATTAATGTGGCAACACCGCCAAGACGCATTATTTTCATAACTGACAAACCGTATTTTCCGGTCGCCGGATCATAGTGATAACAATAAAGCATTAACTGTTCGGCTGAACTCCCGATCTTGTTGTCGGCCGATTCCATAACGGCAAATTTTATATCTTTCGGCGCGTAATCAATGCCGTAAAGATAGCGCGAAAGTTTGCCTTCGGGTGTTGCCAGCATAATGCCGCCGGCGTGAGCAAACTGTTTTGATTGCTCGTCCCACTGGTAATTAAATCCGACGGCTTGTGTTACTTTGTCAATCTCGCCTTGCGTTCCGGTCAAAAAATGCCAGCCCGTTTCCGTTCCGGGACGACCGTAACGCGTCATATAACTTGCTTTTTTGTTCTTCGCCAGTTCGGGTTTGTCGTTTTCGCCGGCATCGAAACTGATCGCCACGACATCGAAATCTTTTCCCGTGTCAAACGCCAAACTTTTCAGAGAACCTGTCAAACCATTGAGCACTTGGTTGCAAAGCATCGGACATTCGTAATATACAAGTGCCAGAATGACAGGTCGTCCTTTGCCGAAATACTCGCCGAGTTTCACTTCTTTGCCGTTTTCATCTTTGAAAACCGCATCAAACGGCAATTGTTCGTTGAGCTTTTGTTCAATACCGACGCCTTTCAAAGCCGGCGGCAAACCGTTGCTCACACCTACTTCATTCGGATCGTATGTTTTCGGCGAATAAAGCGGCGAATTGTAATGTTCGGTCTTTTGCGCCGAAACATTGCCGATTATCAATAAAACAATGATTACCGCAAAAAGTTTCAGCCGGCTTAATGCTAATGTTGCCGAACTTTTTTTCATAAAACTCCTCAAACTACTAATAAGGTTCACTGATTAAAAACCCAACAGGAAACCGTATAAAAATGCGGGTTTCAGGCTTTAAATTCATCCCTCATCCCTCATCCCTCATCCCTCATCCCTCATCCCTGACCGCCCTCACCGCCTCTTATCCGTGCGGGTGCGTCCCGCGCTTGAATATGAAACAAAGGAGCGAGCTTCGTCCAAAGCATTCTGCGCTTCGCTGCCGGTTCTCGCTTTCGGGGGCGATTCAAGCATCTTTTTCTTTGCTTCTTCAATCGGCAGACTCATTTCGGTGGTCGTTTTTCCGTCCTGACTAACCGCTTTACGCCCTTCTTTCCACTCTTTTTCCCACATCGCGTGCAGTTCCCAATATTCCGAACGCGGGTCTTTTAATTCGAGATTGATCCAACCATTCGGACCGTTAACCCCAAATCCGGGTGCCGCCTGCACTCGTGGTTCGGGCGCAAGTTTTTCCTGCTCGCTCATCGCCAGCGGACTTTTTTTATCCTTCGTTTGTTTGGCATCGTCTTCCATCACATTCTGAAATACCCACATCAAACCGAAAGTGACGACGATCAAAAGAAACAAACCGGTTGCGAAATATATAATTCCGCGTATTCCGACAACATTTTCCTCATACGGTTTGTCGAAATCAACAATAGTTTTTTCGTGTTTTGTCTTTCCCATAATTCAATTTGGGATTTGGGATTTGGGATTTGGGATTGAAGAAAAAAAATCCGCAATCCGAAATCCGCAATCCGAAATCGTTTAGTGTCCTCTGCCGTGTTCGATGGCATTATCCAAAAACGGATCGTTGATCGGAACGATCGGCCGTTTTGCTAATTGGCGAAAGAATTCCGATAACCAAATGCCACCGACCGCAATCGGTCCGATCAAATACAACACCCAAAAAGCATCGAAATGCGGTACGTGTGCGCCGGGTATTGTCGAGGGACTCGGCGCGATGTGATAAAACATATCCACAATTCGCAGAACCAAAATAAATATCGCCATTATCGCCAGATATTTGGCGTTGCGTTTAATGTCGCGTGAAAGCAGAACGAGATATGGAAACGCAAAATGGAACAAGATCAGGATCAAACCGACCCAGCCCCAACCGTCTTTCATCCGGTTCAAAAACCAAAAGGTTTCTTCAGGAAGATTTCCCGACCAGATAATCAGAAACTGCGAGAAATTGAAATATGCCCAAATCATCACGAGCGCGAGCATCAATTTGCCGATGTCGTGAAAATGGCGTTTTCCAAGAATGCGGTTCATCGGTGCTTTGTCCGACATATAGGCAAGCATGACAACCGCGAACGAGAAACAGCTCAAAGCCCAACCCGCGACATACAGAAAACCCCAGATCGTCGAAAACCAATGCGGGTCAAGCGTCATCGTCCAGTCAATCGTCGCAAAACTAACAACAAGAACGTAAATAGCCAACGTCGGTCCCGAAAAGGCAGTCGGCGTTCCGAGCCATTTTGCCGCTTCTTCGTAGTTGTTCGATTGGTCTTGTTTTGCCGACCAGCCGTTGAGCAAATGCTGCATCACAAACCAAAGGGCAAAATAAATAATTCCTCTGGCAAAAAAACCAACCTGCGTCAAATACCAACCGCGATGCTGAACAATCGCATCCGTTTCCATTAGATGAGACCATTCATAAATATAATTTACGCCGAATCCGATTGGAAGAAACAAAAGAAATAAAATCGGGACGGTCCGCGAACAGGCTTCGACTATCCGGCGAATAACAACGCCCCACGCGCCGCCCGTCAGATATTGCAGCATCAGAATGCCGAGTCCGCCGATGCCGATCCCGCACGAGAACATAAAACCAAGCAGCCACGCCCTTAAAACCGTTTCTTTTTGATCCGGGTAAATCAAGGCAACTGCCAACATAATGATCGCGCAAATACCGCCCAGACCGAGTGCCAGACTTCGCCAACGGCTGAATTCTGCCGGAGCTTGATAATCAGAACTATTCAACATTATTTTGCTCCTCCCTGCTTGGTTGGTTTCGGCGATTCTGCCTGTTTAGGCGCCGTCGTTGTTTCTTTCGTCATTGGTAGAGTCTTCGCTCCGTCCGGATTTTGGCTGAGCTGCAAGGCGCGAATATACGCGACAATCGCCCAACGATCCGCGACCGGAATTTGCGAAGCATAATTATTCATTCTTCCCTGTCCGTTCGTAATGACATCAAAGAAATGTCCGACCGGCGCATTTCTTAAACGGTCGTCGTTATAGGTCGGCGGTTTGACAAAACCGCGCCGCACGATCATTCCGTCGCCTTCGCCGACCGGTCCGTGGCAAACGATACAGAAAACCTTGTAACGCTGTTCGCCGCGGTCAAGCAATGCTTTTGTCACCGGAACCGGAAATTCTTCAATATCGTTCGGGAAACTGCTGATCAGCGTGTTACCGCTGACCGGATCGATCGTTGTCTGCACGACGGCATTCGGATCGGCATTTTCTTTTTTGCCCGTGTAAAGTGCCTTGTCGGCGCGTAACTGACCGCGCGGAACAGTGCCGTTCGGCAAATCACGCGACGAACGTTTGTCGGCAAAGAAATCACTTTCCTTAAAGGCTTTATAACGCGGCTGATCCTGCATATCGTAACGGCAACCGGCGCTAATCGCGATTAAACTGATAATTGCTGTCCACAACAGTTTATTCTTCAACATCGAAAACCTCCTGCGGATTCAGACTTTCCATAAACTTTCTTGTTTCCTCGTAATTATATTTTTCGTCCTTCGCTTCAATTATCAGGAAAAACTTTTCACGGGTTGCAAGGGCAAACCGTTCAACATTGAAAACCGGATGATAGGGCGCGGGCAATCCGTTTAGCAGAATCATCCCGAAAACCGCCGTAAAAGCCGCAAACAAAATCGTCATTTCGTAGGCCGGCGGAATAAATGACGGCAGAGAGAAATGCGGACGACCGCCAACGATGATCGGATACTCGATGACGTGGGTAAAAAACTGCAATCCGAGTCCGGCGATCAAACCGACGACACCGCCGCCAAAAACCAAAAACGGCAAAATACTGCGCCTGATGCCGAGTGCTTCATCAATCTCGTGAAGCGGAAACGGCGAAAAAGCATCGGTTTTTTTATAGCCTGCGTCGCGCACCTGCCGCGCCGCGTCAACCAATTCGGTCGGCGTATCGAATTCCGCCATCAACCCGTAAATTTTCTTATCCATAGTCTTTAGTCTAAGTTACAATTAGTTCCCTCTATTTAGCTAATAATGCTCCGGTTTCTTCCTTAAATCTCGCGTTGCCTTCGCTCGTGTAACGGTAATTGCCGACTGTTCCCGTTACCGGATCGGCGGTTGTCCATTCGAGTGAATCGAATGTCTGATTATTTTCATTAACATACCGGCTTTGCGAGGCTATTAATGCTCCGCCGGCAAACACCTTTGTTCCCGATTTGCTGCCATTCG
>JANPDZ010000347.1:0-3920 GCA_031431735.1 Acidobacteriota bacterium
TCGCCGCAAGTCAGTTATTTGACAAGCGATCATTTGGGAAGCCCAAGAGTAATCACCAACCAACTCGGCGCAGTCACAACCCGCAAAGATTACATGGCGTTCGGCGAGGAAACCTACACGACGCAAAGAACATCAGCAATAAACTATGACAACGAAAGCGAAACGCGGAAAGGTTACACGGGCTACGAGAAAGACGATGAAAGCGGTTTGGACTTTGCCCAAGCGAGATATTACAACAGCAAGCACGGCAGATTCACAAGTGTTGACCCGTTGACGGCATCGGCGAATGTCAAGAATCCGCAGACGTTTAATCGTTACAGCTACGTCTTAAATTCACCGTATAAATTCACCGACCCGTTAGGATTGATTTCCAGTTTAACAGGTGCTAATGGTGGTAAAAATCCTTGTTTTTATAGTTTTGGTTGTGGATCTAATCCCAGTAAACCTTTTCAAGATTTAGATGAGATTCCAGATGACCTTAATAGGGATATTTCAAAATCTAAACGGCAATTACCTAAAAGTGATGATTGGTCTTTTACCAGGAAGAATGGGGGTAAAGAAACAAAACTTAATGACTCTCCTGAAGTAGATATACCCGATAAAATGAGTTTTGCACTCTTTGCTGACGCAAACACTTTTTATAACAGAGGAATTCAAGAATCAAGATTGTATAGAGCCGCCAAAAATGAAATCAGCCAAAACGAACAGATACTTAAAGACTTTAACGAGTCTTTGATGAGCGGAAGTGACGTACGAAGTTTTTCATCAACTGTTGATGGAGTTGGTAATCAGATTTGTATAAGTAACACTTCTGGAGGAGAATGTGATAGTAGCGACAGAACTTATACAGGTTACACATTAGAATGGGAAATACCACCGTTATCTACAACGCAAAAAACTTTGTCATTCGAAGCAGTTAGAGAATACAATGCTTACGTTGCACAGACTGACGCTATGCTTGGTAAAAGAAGCGAGATAAGAGTCGCTTTTACAAATAGGTGGAGGACTGCTACGACAACCGTAAAATCGGGTAGAAACACTTATAAGAATGTCCGTTTCGGGACATGGGCTGGAGCAATTTGGAATGATATTATGGGAAAAGCACGTAGAAGAGGTCAAAATTTTTGAACGGAGAAATTTTTATGAGGAAAGTAAATGTAGCATTATTTTGTTTGATAGTTTTTTCTATTTCAACTTTGGTTTGGCAAAACATATCAAAGAAAGATTCAATTAACAGCACGAAAGTCTTAAATCAATCATCTGAAATTTATTCCACAATAGATGAATTTTGGCAGGCTTCCTTACAAGGAAATACTGACCAATTGAATACTACTTTGACGAAAATACCTGATGATTATTATTCGATGTTAAATAAGTGTGATGAACAAAGTGGTGAAATTGCTAAAAGATTAAATTCTAAGGAAATAGGTCTTTTTCAAGTAACTAAAGGAGTTGGGCAAGATGAAAGAGATTATGAGTACAATGAGGTTTTGAGGTATTCAGCGAAAATAAAAGAGAAAAAATTTGTTTCCTATAAAATCCTGGATACAACGGAAGTCGGTAATCACGCCAAAGTTAAAATTGAATACGGTGAAAATGATAAATCACGACTCTGGGTGCAACTATTTCTCCTGAATAAAGAAAAAGTTAAATGGAAAATCTTTATGATTGCTTCAGGTTGGTATATTGATAGCGACAATAACTATTTTGCTAAATCAAATTGTTCAGAATGAAATTTTAATAAGCTATCAAAATCTTTTGTGTTCTTTGACTTTTGATAATTTGGAAAATCTTTCATTGATGGGTGAAAAGTTTCGGTGCGCGTGATGAATTTTCAGGGTGGCGATTGGTTTTTGTGGCAGACAATTTTTTTCACACAAGTCGGCAGTTATTCAGAAACGATTTATCAGGACTAGACAACAATCGTCTGCAAGTAACGGAAATCGGATTAGGTTCGTCGGCGACTGATAAAAGCCTTTTGAAACTGGAATACAATTACGGCACGAACACCCAAAACAATGGTTCGCTTCGTTCGCAGAAAATCAGTTTCAGCGGTTTGAGTCAAAAACCTATATTTACGATGATTTGAATCGTCTGCAATCAGCCGAGGAAAAGGTCAATACTTCAACAACTTGGAAACAAACTTTCACTTATGACCGCTACGGAAACAGAAGATTCGACGCGGCAAATACGACGACGCTTGCGGCATCAAACAACATCACCAATCCAACGATTGACACGGCAACCAATCGCTTCTCATCAGGTCAAAATTACACTTACGACAAAGACGGAAATCTGACCGGAGATGCCAGCGGCAATCAATTTCTCTACGATGCCGAGAATCATCAGAAAGAAGTCAAAAACTCTTCAAATCAAACCGTCGGCTTGTATGTATATGACGGCGAAGGCAAGCGAGTCAAGAAAATATCCTCGACAGAAACCGTCATTTTCGTCTATGATGGAGGTGGACAACTTGTCGCGGAATACTCCACCCAATTGGCACAAACGCCGCAAGTCAGTTATTTGACAACCGATCATCTGGGAAGTCCAAGAGTCATCACCAATCAACTCGGCGCAGTCACAACTCGTAAAGATTATATGGCGTTCGGTGAAGAAACCTACACGACGCAGAGAACTTCATCCCTGAATTACGACAATCAAAGCGAAACGCGGAAAGGCTATACGGGCTACGAGAAAGACGATGAAAGCGGTTTGGACTTTGCACAGGCGAGATATTACAACTCGAAACACGGCAGATTTACATCGGTTGATCCGTTGACGGCAAGCGCGAATGTCAAGAATCCGCAAACGTTTAATCGCTACAGCTACGTCTTGAATTCACCGTATAAATTCACTGACCCGCTTGGATTGATTTCAAGTTCGACAGGCGCGTGTGGAACTGATTGTCGGAACAGTGGAGATTTTGTTGATGGCTCGGCTTTTCGGGGAACAGATTCTTCTTTTGAGTGGGCAAACGGCGATACCTACTATACAGCTACTAGAACAACTCAGTATCAAACAACTGCCCAAGACGTTGATAAAAAGGCGGATATAACAATCACTGTCACAGAATCGTTGGTAGTTGATAGAAACGGTAATGTTGTGGTTGGGGATAATAACCCTTCTGTAACCGCGACAGCTAAAAGCGTCGGAAGCAATCCGATCTCAGACTCTCAACTCCGGTCTATCGAAAATATTGCGGCAACCGGAGTTAGAGTGGCAATGGCTAACAATTTTTCCGTGGGTGTTATGTTGGCTATATTAAAAACCGAAACTCAATTTGGAATTCAGCCAAATCGAGAACCCGGAAAACCTGCAAATAAAATCTCCGAAATCAATCCTGGACAGTTTTCAGCAACATCGGGATTAGGAAGAGCGGTTTCCGAAGCTGAAGCAGGAGGTGCGCAACGAGCATGAGAAATCAATATCGGATTAATTATGAAAAAATGGAACGACAAGAGTGTTCAAAAAGGGAAGAATCTTTGGGAACGGTTTTATAACTATAATAGCGAAGGCAAGAAGAAGGCTACTGATTACGCGAATAAAGCACTACCGAACTACAATGGTATAAAAACAACAAGTAGTTTAAGAGCCGTTGGCTCATTTTTCAGTCTCAATAGACCAACATTTTACCCGCTTTCCGCTCAACCATGTGGAGTATTAAATGGTTGTCCAAAATTTTGAGAGGTAATATGAGCAAAATGAAAATCCTAATTTTAATTATTTGTGCAATTTGTTTTTTGTCCTGTGCCGCTAATTACGAAACTATGGACACAATAAATGTTCAATCTAAGCAACCTAAATCTGAAATTGATTTTGATAAAATGATTAAGATTTCTCGGACTCAATCAGATTTTGATCTATGGTATAGCTTTGCATTAAACAAAAATGGAGACATTTGGGCTATAGGCGGTTGGAAT
>JANPDZ010000348.1:0-8452 GCA_031431735.1 Acidobacteriota bacterium
AATATTCGCCGACGCGATCAAGCTAGCGCCGGCGAAGCGTTTGTCTTTTCTCAACGAAGTTTGCGCCAACGATGCAGAAACGCGCCGCGAAGTCGAATCTCTGCTCGTCTCGCTCGATGATGCCGGAAGTTTTATGGAACAGCCCGCCGCCCACGAAGTCGCGGATATTATCCGGCAAAATAAATCTCTCGAAGCCGGTAAAAGTTTCGGGCATTATGAAATTGTCCGGCAAATTGGCGCGGGCGGAATGGGCGAGGTTTATCTGGCGAAAGATAAAAAACTCGACCGTCAAGTTGCCGTCAAAATTCTCAACGAAAAATTTAGTCAGGACGAATCGAATCTCAAGCGTTTCGTTCGGGAAGCGAAAGCCGCCTCCGCTTTGAATCATCCGAATATACTGGTCATTCACGAAATCGGCGAAAGTGGCGACACGCATTACATCGTCAGCGAATTCGTCGAAGGCGAAACTTTGCGCGAAACTCTTAACCAATCGCCGCCGGAATTGCCGCAAGTTTTGGACATTGCGATTCAAATTGCCAACGCTCTCTCAACCGCGCACGCGGCGAACATCGTCCACCGTGATATAAAACCGGAAAACATCATCGTCCGTCCCGACGGTTTTGTGAAAATTTTAGATTTCGGTCTGGCAAAACTAATCAAACAAAAGGCAATCGGTTTAGAAGTGTCAACCGTCAAACAAAACGAAACGGCGAAAGGCATCATTTTGGGAACGGTCAACTATATGTCGCCCGAACAGGCGAAGGGCGAGCGGGTTGACGAGCAGACGGACGTTTTCAGTTTCGGCGTTTTGATTTATGAAATGATTGCCGGCAGAACGCCGTTTGCCGGCGATTCGATGTCGGAAACCTTTGCGAATTTAATCAACTCCGAACCGTCGCCGTTAGCCCGATTCGCGCCCGACGTTCCCAAAGAATTACAGCGCATCGTTTCCAAAATGCTCCGCAAAAACAAAACGGAGCGTTATCAAACGGCGCAGGATTTGCTCACGGATTTGAAAAGTTTGCGGGAAAATCTGGCGTTTGACGAACGTCTGGAAAAATCGCATTCGCCGAACGACAAAAATGCGACCGCCGTTTTGCAACCGACGACAGGCGATGTCAATCGCCGGACGGATGAAACGACGAATAATTTCACCGGACACATCAAACGGCGCAAACCGCTTGCCGCGCTCGCTGCTCTGCTGCTCGTCGGCGCAATCGTTTTCGGATACTATTTTTGGTCGGCAATAAAACCGGCTTCAAACGCAGAGGGCAAAAAATCGCTTGCCGTTTTGCCGTTCGTCAATGCCGGACAAGACCCGAACGCAGAATATCTTTCTGACGGCATCACCGAAAGCGTCATCAATAATTTGTCGCAGCTTTCCAATCTAAGAGTGATGTCGAGAAACTCTGCGTTTCGTTTCAAAAATAATCAAACCGATACGAAAAATATCGCCGCGCAGCTTGGCGTAGAAACTCTGGTAACAGGCGATATCCGGCAAATCGGCGATAAATTTATCATCAATGTTCGCCTGATTAATGCCAGCGACGATTCGCAGATTTGGGGCAATCAATATGTTAAAAATTCAGCCGATGTGATTACCGCACAAAACGAAATTGCGCGAGCCGTCGCACAAATTCTGCGCCTGAAACTGTCTAATACCGAACAACAGCAGATGGCTAAACGTCCGACGGAAAACGCCGAAGCCTATCAACTTTATCTCAGAGGACGTTTTCACGTATTCAAATTAACGCTGCCGGAAATCCGGCAAGGTATTTCATATTTCCAGCAGGCGATCAATCTTGACTCAAATTACGCTCTTGCCTACGCCGGACTCGCCGACGCATATCGTTCGCTGGCGGTCGGCAGCGAACTGCCGCCGACCGAGTTTTTGCCGAAATCGCAAACGGCGGCAAACAAGGCAATCGAACTTGACGACGCTCTCTCCGAAGCGCATACCACTCTCGGCGCGACGTTATTTTGGCAGTGGAATTGGAACGAAGCCGAAAATCAATTCAAACGCGCTCTGGAACTAAGTCCGAACGAGGCGAATGTTCATATCTTTTACGCGCATTTGCTTTCAAACACAGGACGACACGCCGAAGCACTCGCCGAAATCAAACGCGCCCGCGAACTTGATCCGCTTTTTCCATTCGCGGGTGCGCTCGAAGGACAATTTCTGCTGCACGCCGGACAACCCGACGAAGCGTTGGACAGATTGCGAAAAACATTTGAACTCGCGCCTAATTTCTGGATGCCCCATTTATTCGCTGCGAGTGTTTATACCGAAAAGGAATTGTTTGAAGAAGCAGTCGCCGAAGCGCGAAAAGCGCGGGAACTCTCGCCCACTCAAACTGTGTCAGTCGCGTATGAAAGCTACGCTCTGGCGAAATGGGGGAAAAATGACGAAGCACGAGCTTTGCTGAAAGAATTATTAAAATTATCAGAGACACGATTCGTTCCGCCTAATCATTTCGCGCTGATTTACAACGGTCTCGGCGAAACCGACAAAACCTTTGAATGGCTGGAAAAAGGTTACGAACAGCGCGACCCGAAAATGGCTTTTCTGAAGGTCGAACCGAAGTGGAACAATTTGCGAAATGAGCCGCGCTTTGTCGAAATCGTCAAACGGATGAATCTCGAATAAAAATTCGACTACACAATTTTCTCGCGCAAGGCTTTGGCAACGGCTTCGGATTTTGAGTGAACTTGCAGTTTTTCATAGACGTTTCGCAGATGAAAAGAAACCGTGTGGATGCTGATGTCGAGTTGATAAGCGGCGGTTTTGTAGCTGTGTCCTTCGGTGAGCATTTTGAGCAATTCCTTTTCCTGCGGTGTCAGGTGATAAGCGGCGTTTTTCGGCGGCGTGAAATTTTGAAACAAAGTAATCACGCGCCGCGCAACTTCAGGCGACATCGGCGCGCCGCCCGCACGGACTTCGCGCAAAGATTCGAGAAGTCGGGCAGGTTGCGTGTTTTTGAGCAAATAACCGACTGCTCCGGCACAGAGCGCATCGAAAATTCGTTCGTCATCGTCATAAACCGTGAGCGCAATAAACGGCATTTGCGGAAATTTTTCGCGCAAAATTTTAATGCCGGCAATGCCGGGAAGTCCAATGTCGGTCAAAACCATATCGGGCGTTTCGCGGCTCAAATTTGCAATCGCGTCTTCCATCGAGCGAAAACGCCCGACACAATTTTAATTATAAAGATGAATTGGCTTATATCTACAAAGCCAATCAAATCAATATCAAAAAGCATATTTTCAGCCATCATTTTGGCGAAGGTATTGACAAGAAATTTCTTTTTTGTGTCTTTTATGACTACTTCTTTCCAGCATTTGCCTTAACATTTTTGTAAAGTTATCATTTCTCGGAAAATACGGAAAATCGTTTAGTTTATTCTGTTTGTGCAATATGAATCGCACGAAAGCCGAAATTGAAAAGAAAGCCGCGCAATCTGCGAAAAATTTGCTCAAACAAGCTGGAAAAAATGAGCCGAAAATCACTCAAGATTTGCAGAAAAGCGCGTCGGAAGTTTCGGCTGAAATGATTGGATTGGAATATAAATTCAAATCGGAAGCATCTTTAACAGAAATGATTGCTTATAAAGTTGAAGGGGCGCGGAGAAATGATTTTGAATCTTAATGCTGATGAACACTAAATATAGTCTTTGAAAATTGAATCCGAAATATGTCTTTACGTTAGAGATGTTTTCAAGGTAAAATAACCCTGCGATGAACAATTCAGAAGAAACATTAGAACAATCAACCCAAACCGATACTATTTTGCAAGCGATAGCCGAATTATCGAAAAAGATTGACGATTACAAAAAAGAATCTGATACTCAATTTGAAGCGATTCGACAAGGGATTGGCTATAACGGCGTATCGTATGACCGACTGAAAGCAGAAGTTCTACTTCTTCGCGCAGATGTCAAAGAATTAGCCGAAGAGGTTCGTCATAACAAGAAAGTTTTAGTCTAGAGTTAGTCCGAAAAACAAGCCGCTTAAATTCATTCCGATTTAACAAACTTTTTCCTGCGGTTGCCTTAACAATTATGTAAAGCTATCATTTCTCTTTTACTTATTGGAGAGAGTTTATTAAATAATGGTTGAAAAAGGTGTAGAAATCGCGCCGATTGGCGGAAAACTCGGTATTTTACTGGTCGGGCTCGGCGCAGTCAGCACGACATTTGTCGCGGGCGTCGAAGCAATTCGTAAGGGAACGGCAAAGCCGATCGGCTCTTTGACGCAGATGGGAACGATTCGTTTGGGCAAACGCACCGACAATCGTTCGCCCAAAATTAAGGATTTCGTGCCGCTCGCAAATCTCGATGACGTTGTTTTCGGGGCGTGGGATATTTTTGAAGATTCGGCGTATGAAGCCGCGCTTCACGCCGGAGTTTTGGAAAAAGCACTGGTCGAAGAATTGCGCGAACAGCTTGATTCATTAAAACCGATGAAAGCCGTCTTTAATCACAATTACGTTAAACGTCTGAACGGCACGAACGTCAAGGAAGGCAAGAACAAAATGGAGCTTGCTGAACAATTGATGGCGGATATGGCTCGATTCAAAGCCGAAAAAGGCTGTGAAAGATTGGTCATCGTCTGGGCGGCTTCGACCGAAATCTTTCTCGAAACTTCCGCCATACACGAAACGGTTGAAGCCTTTGAAAAAGCGATGTATGACAACGACGAACGCATCGCGCCTTCGATGATCTATGCTTACGCCGCCATCAAATCAGGCGTTCCTTTTGCCAACGGCGCGCCGAATCTGACGGTTGATATTCCCGCTCTGACGCGCCTTGCCGAACAACACGGCGTACCGATCTGCGGCAAAGATTTCAAAACCGGACAAACCTTGATGAAAACCATCATCGCGCCGGGACTCAAAGCACGAATGCTCGGGCTTGACGGTTGGTATTCGACCAATATTTTGGGAAACCGCGACGGCGAGGTTCTCGACGATCCCGAAAATTTCAAAACCAAAGAAGAATCAAAACTTTCGGTTCTCGAACATATTTTGCAACCCGACGTTCATCCCGATCTCTACAAAGACTTTTCGCACGTCGTCCGCATCAATTATTATCCGCCGCGCGGCGATAACAAAGAAGGTTGGGACGCGATTGATATTTTCGGCTGGCTCGGCTATAAAATGCAGATCAAAATTGATTTCCTGTGCCGCGATTCGATCCTTGCCGCGCCGCTTGTTTTAGACCTCGCGTTGTTTATGGATTTAGCGCACAGAGCCGGAATGAAAGGCGTGCAGGAATGGCTCTCGTTCTATTTCAAAGCGCCGCAAACCGCCGCAGGACTTTATCCCGAACACGATATTTTTATTCAACAGAAAAAACTTAAAAATACTCTGCGGCATTTGATGGGCGAGGAATTGATTACGCACCTTGGTTTGGAATATTATGATTAAGTGATGTTACGCAAGAAAATTTTTAACGCTGGTGTCGCCAAGAGACAAAGGCGCAAAGGTTTAAAAAAATGTTTCATCGCTTGAAATCGTTGAAAAACAAAAAGTGTTTGTAAGAGTGCAAAGAAAAGGATTTCACTTTACGCCTTTGCGGCACCGGCGTTAAATTCTCTCAAATTGCGTATTTCCTAATTAATACCCCCGAATAAAGGAGGCATAATGTTTGAAACGGCAGAACTCGGTCACAAATTAAGCAAAGAAGACTATCAAGCCCAGGAACCGGAATTGCGGATGCAGCTCCTCGAAATTCAGGAAGACCTGAAACGCGCTCCGTTTCCCGTGATTATTTTGATCGGCGGCGTCGATGGCGCCGGCAAAGGCGAAACGGTCAATCTTCTTCACGAATGGATGGATGCGCGTTATTTGCAGGCATATGCATTCGGCGCACCTTCTGACGAAGAGAGTGAGCGCCCCGAAGCCTGGCGTTTCTGGCGTGTTTTGCCGCCAAAGGGACGAATCGGTATTTTTTTCGGTTCCTGGTACACCCGTCCGATAGTTGATTGTGCATATAATCGCACCAACGAAGCCGAACTTGATGCGGCGCTTATCTCGATCAATACTTTTGAAAAAGAACTGGTGGACGATGGTGCGCTGATCATAAAATTCTGGTTTCATCTCAGCAAAAGCGCACAAGAAAAACGGCTTAATGCACTAAGCGAAAGTCCGAAGACACGTTGGCGCGTCACCAAAACTGATTGGAAACATTTTAAGATTTATAATACATTTCGGCGTATTTCCGAACGCGCACTTCGCACCACGAGCACCGGCGAAGCCCCGTGGATGGTGATTGAAGGAGCCGACGAGCGATACCGCAGCATCACGGTCGGCAATTACATCTTAGAACAAATCTCAAAGCGATTAGCGGAAGAGAAAAGTTCGAAAAAAGCGGCGGCTAAAACAAAAGAGAAAAAAAATAACCCTGACACATTGTTAGATACACTCGATCTCACTCAGAGTTTGAGCGACGACAAATATAAAAAGCAGTTAGAAAAATATCAGGGAAAGCTAAATCTGCTCTACCGCAAAGCCAAAGCCCAAAAGCGTTCGGCAATTTTAGTTTTTGAAGGTTGGGATGCCGCCGGAAAAGGCGGCCTCATCCGGCGCATTACCTCGGCGATGGATGCGCGCGATTATCAGCTTATTCCGATTGCCGCGCCAACCGAAGAAGAACGGGCACAGCATTATCTCTGGCGTTTTTGGCGGCATCTGCCCCGTGCCGGGCGCGTCACAATATTTGACCGAAGCTGGTATGGCCGCGTCCTTGTTGAGCGGGTCGAAAATTTTGCCAACGAGGCTGAATGGAAACGCGCCTATGCCGAGATCGTTAATTTTGAAGAACAACTTCACAACCACGGAATCATTTTACTCAAATTTTGGGTTCACATAGACAAGGACGAGCAGGCGCGGCGGTTTCAATTAAGACAGGACACGCCCTATAAACATTACAAAATCACTGACGAAGATTTTCGCAACCGCGAAAGATGGAGCGATTACGAAATTGCGGCGAACGAGATGGTCGAACGCACCGGAACTGAGTTTGCGCCCTGGCATCTGATCGAAGCCAACGATAAGAAATTTGCCCGCATCAAGGCTTTAAAGATCTTCTGCGAACGGCTCAAAGCTGATCTTTAACTTCAAAGGAATTCACCTTGGATTTCATTCAGTTGAAATAACAAAAAAATACTTCGCGGCTTTTAATCGGGTGAAGATGTGATTTTTTAATTATTTATGATTAAACATGTTAACAAAATTCTGCCGGAGCGATTTTATTATTCTGAGCCTTTTTTTTATGCGATCTTGTTTTCGATCGGTCTGGTAATTTTTGAACTCGTTTTTTTTTATCCCGAACAAGAACTTGTAATTTTCACAAAACATTTCGCAAATGGCGATTATCTGCGGCTTTTGATTGTTTTGTTTATTTCGTTTGTTTCATTCGTTCTGGCTTTACTTTATTTTTATGCCGCATTTGCCTCGCCATACCGCCATCGAATTATTTATTTTCTGATTTTCTGCCTGACCATCTTAATCGAATATAGCTATTTCAAAGCGTTCCGACGATTTTCCGTATTTCAGGATGCCGAAGTCGCGTTTTTTTCGACAAACCTGCAAATCATTTCAAACGCTTCCATCATGTACTTTAATTATCTGGCATTAATTCCGATCACGGCTTTCGGAGTTATTCTGATTTACAGCCGGCGGGTTTGGAAAAAAGGATTGACCGCTTTTATTTATATTTTGATGGTTACCGGAGTATTTTTCTGTTTGACGAGCTATTTTACAACAAATAGTTATTATACAACCGCCTTCGGCGCGGGCTTCCGCACAGCTATCAGTTTTCCGACAGCCTGGTATATCGGCTCCTATCATGAAACTCCGCTAGGTATAAATTACTCGGCTTCGCGTGCGAAACTCAATTTTCAGACATCCGCCGCACCAACTAATAATATTGTTTTTATTGTTGATGAATCGGTGCATGCCGATCACCTGAGCTTAAACGGTTACGATAAACAAACCACACCTTTTCTGGATGAATTAAACCGCAAAAATTTTATTAAAAATTGGGGTATTGCGGCATCGGGAACGACGTGCAGCGGAACGTCCAACAATTTGATGCTGACCGGCTTGAATGATCTACCTGATACCGATAATAAAGTTTATTTACTACCGACTATTTTTCAATATGCGAAGGCAATGAATTATAAAACTTACTATATTGACGGGCAGGTTTCAGGAATTTGGAACGGAAAACCGGCGGACATTCCTTCTTTCGGCGAATGGATCAAGGAAAGCGAGTTAATCGGCAAAGTACAAAATAAATATGAAATAGACGGCGAAATTGCACGAAGAATAAAAGATATTACCGACAGTTCGACGGGAAATTTTATTTGGGTGAACAAATACGGCGTGCACAAACCTTATACGGATTCTTATCCGAATTCGGAAGCTACAAATGATAATTATTTAAATATT
>JANPDZ010000349.1:0-3184 GCA_031431735.1 Acidobacteriota bacterium
ACGTGCCGTCACGATAAATTGCCGCATCCGTGCGCCCGTCGCCGTCATAATCGGCTGGTGCGGGAATGTCGGAAGCGATACCGAATTGAAATTGAGCAAATCCCGCTTGCGAACGAAGCAAATACCAAGTCCCATCCCGATAAACGGCTTGGTCTGTTTTGCCGTCGCCATCGTAGTCCGCCGGAACAAGTTTGTCGGTCGCCAAGCCGAATTGAATGACCGCGTAGCCCTGAGTTGAACGATTCAGATGCCATTCACCATTTCGATAAACTGCTTGGTCGGCACGTCCGTCGCCGTCGTAATCGGCGACAACGGGTTTATCGGTTGAAAGCCCAAACTGATTTGTATTGACTTGATTGTTGGTTAAATTAAGCGTCCACCAAGTTCCGCCGCGATAAACCGCAAGTTCGGATTTACCGTCGCCGTCAAAATCGGCAGGTTGAGGAATGTCGCCCACCAGACCGAATTGAATTTGTCCGAATCCGGCGGTTGAACGAAGCAGATACCACGTTCCATCACGATAAACGGCAATATCGGTTTTGCCGTCGCCGTCAAAATCGGCGGGCGTGATTTTGTCAGTGGAAAGTCCGAATTGTGTGGCGGAAAATCCTTGTGCCGAACGGTTCAGATACCAAGTTCTGTCCGTCGGGCGAAAAACGGAAATATCCGAGCGTCCATCGCCGTCGAAATCGGCGAGTGTCGAAGGCGGCAAGGGCTGCCAATCAGGTTGATAACCAGTATTGTCTAAAATAATCGGGGTCGGGTTTCCTCCGTTTGAATTTATCAAGTAAATTCCCGGCGGATATTGAGGCTCCAGACTGTAAGCAATTACAAACTTAGTTCCGTCAGGCGACCAATCTAAACCGGAAGTGCAGCAATCATTTATGACAGTTTCGCCGGATGAACTGACGGTTGATAAAGCTCCAAGTCCGGGCAAATCATAATAACCCGCCCCGACAAATGCGAGTTGTTGCCCGTCAGGAGACCATTTCGGATACGATTGATAATACGCGAACGGCGAATTTACAAACGGCACGATATTGCTGCCATCGGCATTCATCACATAGATTCGATGCCCGTAGTTGTCATCTGCAATAACTCTGGTGAACGCGATTCTTAAACCGTCGGGCGACCATGTCGGTTCACCTTCATTCGTCTGACTGCGAGTAAGATTGACAAGATTGCTGCCGTCAATGTTTATAGTGAAGATGTCGCCCGCCGAATTAAAAGCGATTTTTCGACCGTCCGGCGACCAGCTCAAAGAAATACCAATCGGGAAAGAAGAATAGACTGTCGTTAGTGTGGTTTGATTTGAGCCGTCGGCGTTCATCAATTTGAGATCATAATAAGGATCTAAGAAATTGGTTATGTTCAGATACGCGATCTTTCTCCCATTCGGCGACCAGGAAGGAAGAAATGCGCCGTCCTCCGTACTGTATGTGAGCCGCGTTTGAGCGGACCCGTCGCTGTTCATCGAATATATTTCAGAGTTGCCGTCGCGTGTGCTGACAAAGGCAATCTTGCCGTTGGCGCGAAGCGTCGGCGTTTGAGCGAAAATTATCGTCGCGCCGCACAAAATCAGCGCGAGAATTGCTAAAATGGGAGTCGTAATTTTGCTGTAAATTTTGGTTTTCATAATTTTTTACCTCTGTTTTCTTCATTTGACTTTGGGTTGAATCATCATCCGGTCATCGGGTAATGAATAATGCACGACGGCTTGCGTTACCGTGCCGTTTGCGTCGCGGATAAAAGCGATGCTGATTAAACCGCCGACAAAAGTGTTTTCAGTGTCGGGGAACAGTCTAAACTTGTCCTTTTCAGGGAAATTGCCGTAAAGTTCGCCGCCTTCGCGGGTGATGGTCAGAGTTTCCGATGGATTGCCGTTGCTGTCATAAACGCCAACGAGTGCATCAAGTTGTTTTGTATCGAGTTTGACGAGCTTGCGTTCGCCTTGGACGAAGATGCGTTGGACGTTGATAATGCGCCATTCGCCTTTGACGCGCTTGAAAACGTAGCCGATGCGCTGGTTTGTTGTTTGGTCAAGATTCGCTTGCGGATTTTTGAAACGGCGGTTGCGACTCACGCTCAATACCACGACATCGCCGAAATCTTCTATCCGCGCTTCGCTCAATTCCATCTCAAACGACGCGCCTTCGGGCAGTTTCGAGGGATTTTTTGTCGTCAATTCAATCAACTCCGCCGCGTTTAAAGTAAAACCGTAAGGATTGGTAATCAAAGCCCGCTCCATAAAATAGCGTTTGAGCGCGTCCGGGTAACTGTCAAAGCGATTGTCTTCGGCGACAATTTTCAACAGTTCTTCTCTGAGTCGTGCGGCTTTTATCTCTGTTTCGGTTGCTTTGCGGATTTCGACCGTCCTAACCAAATATTTGCCCGTCGTCCGCATCGAGTCTTCCCATAAACGGCTGACCTCGATGCGGTAACGCCCGCCACCCGGCGAAACCATTTTAAATGGCTCGTCGCCTTCGCGTTCGTTCGGACTGTCAACGCGGTCAACGAATTTACCGTCCGCCGTGTAAATCCGAAGCACAACATCAACTCCGCGCTGTTCAACAATAAAATTGAGCAGTTCGCCTTTTGTCAGATTTACTTCGTAATTGTGTTTATCCGTTTCGCCGAGTTCACGCTCAACGGTAAAACCCTGCTGAATCGTCTGCGATGTTTGTCCGAAAACAAACGCCGCGGCGAAAATTATCCATAGTATTGAAAATATTAGTTGTTTCATTTTTTTAGTCTCCGTCATCTGTTTTTTTACTAATTCACCTAACGTGATTTTTGGTTTTCAGCCCGCGTAGCGGGTGTCAGCGCCCCGCTTCGCCGCCCGTAGCGTGAGCTACGGGAATGATAGCGATGAATCATTGAGCTATCGTAGATAGCGACAGATTACGCCTCTGTCGCCCGTGTTCACGGGCTTGTCCGATTTTTCCATCGAAACCCGCAGCTCACGCCATTAGTATCTACACAAGTTTGAAAGGCCGATATTTATTGACTTTTATGACATTCTGTTTTTCTTTTCCAGTCGCCAAAGGCGACAAACATTATAGCCTATGGTGTAGGCGTTTCGCCGAAACCATAGGTGTTTGATAACGATGCTTCCGGCGCTGACGGCCACGAACATCATTGGACATCGGTTGTACGCCGCCTTCAGCCACGGAATCATTTTTCA
>JANPDZ010000350.1:0-13346 GCA_031431735.1 Acidobacteriota bacterium
TTTTATAAGTGTTACAATCGCATCACTTATAATTTTCAAATGTCGCTGTTTTAATCCGATGTTTGAAAATGAAACACCAAATCAGAAAGCTCAGTCTTTTATTGACTTTGCTGATTTTCAAAATGGACAAAGTCGAGCTAACTGCGTGCCTAAAAATCAGTTGGCTTGAATATTAAATTGTGGGTTGAAAATGAGTGGACACAAGAGTTTAAGAGTTTATCAATTGGCTTATCAACTGGCGATGGAAATTTTTCATTTATCGAAGAATTTTCCGGCTGAGGAAAGGTATTCATTGACTGACCAGATTCGCCGTTCTTCGCGGAGTGTTCCTGCTAATATTGCCGAAGGCTATCGTAAAAGACAATATCCAAAGGTTTTTGTCAATAAAATGTCGGATGCCGATGGCGAAGCAACTGAACCAACCGTTTGGCTTGATGTTGCGAAAGATTGCGAATATTTAATAATGACCGATTATCAAAGATTAACGAATGGTTATGAAGAAGTAGGAAAAATGCTTGGCAATATGATTCTGCATCCCGAAAAGTTCTTGCCAAGATAGGCAATAAACTGCCAACTGCCGCTGCCGACTGCCTACTAAAAAAAGATGTCCCCGGAACGATGGCAACAAATCGAAGATGTTTTTCAAGCGGTCGTTGACCTCGCGCCCGAAGAGCGTCTGCCGTATCTCACCGCCAATCATAGCGATGATTCTGAGCTGATCGGGGAAATCGAAAGACTTATCGCCGATTACGAAGAAGCCGGCGATTTTATCGAATCGCCGGTTTGGACGGACAGTTTTATGCTCGGCGCGACCGCCCGCGAAGAGATCGGCGATGCGCTTGATGACGAGATCAAAAAAGACAACGATTCGATGATCGGCCGGCGGCTCGGCGTTTATCTTTTGACAAAAGAACTCGGACGCGGCGGAATGGGCGCGGTTTATCTAGCCGAACGCGCTGACGGCGAATTTCGTCAGCGCGCCGCGTTAAAGGTCATCAAACGCGGAATGGACACGGATTTTATCGTCCGCCGTTTTCGCAATGAACGCCAGATCCTTGCATCGCTCGATCATCCGAACATCGCCCGTATCGCCTTAAAAACCGCGCCTTGCACGAAATTGCCCGCGTTATCTGCGAAGAACAACCCGAAAACTTAGGTTCGAGCCTGACGCGGGAAGATAATCTCGTACCGACGGACGGCAGCGACAATTCGACCGTCGAATCTGTTTTTGAAAGCCGCAACGCAAGCCGTGAAGCACTGCAGCGCGAGCTTTCGGGCGACCTCGAACGTATCGTTTTCAAAGCCCTTCGCAAAGATTCGGTTGAGCGGTATCAATCTGCTGCCGAATTAGCGGAAGATATTTTGCGTTATCTCGAAGGCCAGCCGGTTTTGGCAGCCGATTCTTATCCGTCAAAGGCAGTTTCGCCAACCAGCGTTCACAAAACAAACGCCGACGAAATATCGGTTGCCGTGCTGCCTTTGAAATTATTCGGCGCAACGCACAACGAAGATACCGGCGACGATTATTTATGCATCGGTTTGGCAGATGCCCTGATCACGCGGCTTTCAAACGTCCGCCGTTTTATTGTTCGCCCGACAAGCAGTGTTCTGAAATACGGAAACAACCACACCGAACCGATCGCGGCGGGCGCAGAACTCGGCGTCAATTATGTAATTGACGGAAATATTCGCCGCGTCGGCGAAACGCTGCGCGTGACGGTTCAGCTTCTTTCGATCGAAGACGGTGCCACGCGTTGGGCACGGCGTTTTGACGAAAAAATCACCGATTTTCTGACGCTTGAAGACGTGATTTCAGAGCAGATCGTCAGCGAAATTCTGCCGCAATTAACGGGCGAAGAAGAAAAACAACTGAAAAAACGCGGCACCAATAACAACAAAGCGCACGAAGCCTATTTGCGCGGACGTTATTTCTGGAACAAATTTACCGGCGAAACTTTGCCGAAAGCATTTGAATCGTTTAGCGAAGCCATCGCGCTCGACCCGAATTACGCGGTTGCCTTTGTCGGGCTTGCCGATTATTACATCTGGCTTTGCATTTTCGGTTTTATACCGTCGCCCGAAGCTTTTCCGAAAGCCAAAGAAGCGGCGCAAAAAGCCCTCGAAATTGATGACAAATTAGGCGAAGGCTATGCTTCGCTCGGTTTTGCAACGCTTCTTTACGATTGGGATTGGCAACGCGCCGAATCACTTTTCAAACGCGCCATCGAACTTAACCCGAATTATCCGTTCACCCACGAATGGTATTCAAATTTGCTGACGGGAACCGGACGTTTTGAAGAAGGACTTAAGGAAATCAGACGTGCCGAAGAATTGAATCCGCTTTCGGCGCGAAGTCTTTTGATGACGAGCTGGACGCTTTATCAAATGCGCCGTTACAAAGAAGCGATCGAAAAGGCTGAAAAAGCTTTGGAACTCGATGCAGACCTTCCGCAAGGTCTGCTGCATCTCGGCAACGAACTCGAAAGAGCGGGGCGCGCCTCAGAATCGGTTGAAGTTTTGGAAAAAAGCTGCGCTCTCTGGGAAGGCGCGTTAATGCCGAAATATATGCTTTGCTATGCGCTCGTTGCCGCCGGGCGGATTGACGATGCGCACGGAGTTTTGGACGAAATAAAAACCGCGCCGCAATACGTCAAACCCTATTTTTTGGCGATGGCTTACAATGCGGTTGGCGAATCCGACGAGGCTTTTGAATGGCTCGAAAAAGCCTTTGCCGAGCGCAGCGAATGGCTGATCTGGCTGGGAACCGAGCCGAAAATTGATCTTTTGCGCGAAGACCCGCGATATTTTCAGTTACTCGAAAGGATGAATAATCCGATTATTTCACAATTAAGAGATTCCGCCGAAGCCGACGAAATTCATCAATCACAAGTCGCGACGAAGCCCTGGCAAGCCTGAAACGCACTATGGGAAACTCTTTCGTGAAAAATAATCCGAAATCGTTCGCTTACGAAATTGCGCTTACCTTTGCGCTTTTAGGCGAAACCGACGAAACAATTGATTGACTCAAAAAATCAAAAGACGTCAATTCCTACGGCTTTAATTTTGCGCAAGTTGATCCGCGATTCGACAAAATACGTGCCGATTCAAGATTCGGCGAATTGGTCAAAAGTTTTCAGTGATTTGCGATAGATTTGCAGATTGTGTTGACATCTTGCACTGACAAATTGCCCTTGCCTGAAGTTCATTGAAGAATGAATCTTACAATCAAACAACTTTTTTGCTGGGAGCGCAGGCATCCTTGCGTGCTGAGCGCCCGGCGCGAAATATTTGCGTTGAATGTAAATATTAAGATTGAGCAACACTTTTTACGCCGCTTTCAGCGACGTAGCACGCAAGGATGCCTGCGCTCCCAGCGAACGAATTGATTTTTTTAAGATTTATTTTTCAAACAACCTAGCGGAGATTTATCAATATCAACAAAACTTAGTGTGTTTTCTTGCCCTTTTCCTGACTGGAATATTCCTTCCAATTCATCGGATTGCTTCCGTCATCGAGCCTGACCATCGAAATCGCACCGGGCGAAGGACAAACCAACGCGCAAAGATTGCAGCCGACGCATTCGGGTTCGTCAACCACGGGGAATTTATTTTCATCAAAATCAAAACATTGATGTGCGCCGTCTTCGCAGGCAACGTAGCAAAGATTGCACTTGACGCAATGCTCGTTGTTAACGCGTGCGACGACCTTGTAATTTAAGTCCAAATTTCCCCAATCGGTGACGCGACTAACGGATTTTCCGACGATCTCGTTAACCGAAACAAAACCTTTCTCGTCCAGATAATTGTTCAAACCGTCAATCATATCCTCGACGATGCGATAGCCGTAGTGCATGACGGCGGTGCAAACCTGCACATTTCCCGCACCCAAAAGCAGAAATTCGACCGCGTCGCGCCACGTGTTGATGCCGCCGATGCCCGAGATCGGAATATTGAATTCGGCGTCGCGCGCGAGTTCCGAAACCATATTGAGCGCGATCGGTTTGACCGCCGTCCCGCAATAACCGCCGTGCGCTGCCATTCCGTTGACGTTAGGGAAAGGAATCATCGTGTCAAGGTCAACGCCGATCACGGAATTTATCGTATTTATCAAAGAAACCGCATCCGCGCCGCCTTTCTGCGCCGCACGTCCCGGCGGAACAATGTGCGTCACATTCGGCGTCAGTTTGACGATGACGGGCAAATTTGAAACTTCCTTGACCCATTCTGTGACCATACAAGTATATTCGGGAACTTGCCCCATCGCCGCGCCCATTCCGCGCTCACTCATGCCGTGCGGACAGCCGAAATTGAGTTCAAAACCATCCGCGCCCGTGTCTTGTGATTTTTTCACAATCTCATGCCACGCCTCGCGCTTTGATTCGACCATCAAAGAAACGATCACCGCATTATCGGGATATTTCTTCTTGCACTCGTAAATCTCTTTCAGATTTACCTCAAGCGAACGGTCTGTGATCAGTTCGATATTGTTCAAACCGATCATCCTGAGCGCACCTTGGTCAAGCGCAGCCAGCCGCGACGAAACATTGACAATCGGTTCGCCAAGAGTCTTCCAAACCGCGCCGCCCCAACCCGCATCAAACGCCCGTTCGACCATCGAACCCATATTCGTCGGCGGTGCCGATGCCAGCCAAAACGGATTCGGCGATTTGATGCCCGCGAAATTTATACTTAAATCTGCCATATTTTTACTTCCTAAAAATCATTCAAAACCACGACCCTCTTTATACTGTTTTAGAACCTTAACATCTTCAAAAGGTGCTTGCCACATGACAATTTTGTAATGGTCATCGCCTTCGAGACCATCGAAACTCAGTTTGTCTAAATCCCCGTAAAATGCTCTGATTTTGTATAAACCAGAAGGTAAAACTAAAATGTCTTTTGTTTCGCCAAGACATTCTTCTATTTGAAGTTTTCCTGACGGCAAATCCAAACTCGCTTCGGCAATATGATTCCAATTTTCAAAATCTACTTCCGGCTCAGAATCAAAAATTTCCAAATCAACCGGAACGGTCATATTTCTTTCCGGCTGAATTACAACAATAAATTTTCCTGTCTTGATTCTTCGTTGAACATCTTCATCCGTCCAATCTTCCAGCGCGAATGGTTCTTCCTTTGCATCCATCAGATAAAACTGATGATAGTCTGCAAAAATTTCGTAATGCCTTTGATAGAGAATTTTTACAGGCTCCATATATCAATCTCAATCAAACCGTTTCAAGTTTTTCCTTCAAAGCCCGCAAAAATTCTTCGTTGTTCAAAATAGATAGTTTTACCAATAAATCTCGACCAAATTCGATTCGGTAATTGCAACGTCTTTTGTTATCAACAAAATCTCAAATTCAACCGCCGTAGCGACAATGGCGGCATCAAACGGGTCTTCGTTGAAATTGTAACCAACTGATTTGGCAATGATTTCGGTTTCCAAATGCGCGATGGCAAAACCGCTTTTCGACAAAATTTTTCGCGACCACTTTTCAAAACCGTCTTTCAAAACTATTCGTCCGCGTTTTTCTAACAAAGCAGTTTCCCAAAAGACGATAGACGGAATATAAATCACCACTTCCGCATTTTCGGCTTTTTGAAATGCAGAAAGGACTTTAGGCGAAAGCGCGGAGTGTTTGCCATTAAAATACCAAACCAAAGGATGTGTATCCGTTACAAACATTAAAGCTCCGCCTCAGTTCGGTCTAAAGATCGGCTGAAAAGATTAGCGATTTCACGGCTTCCACTTTCTAAATCATCGTCAATTATTTCGATTGAGCCGACCATTGATTCATTATTTTCGACAATTTCATCGTCCAAAATCGTCAGCAAAGCACGGCGAACTTTGCCGGGCTTAACTTTTTCTTTCAACGAAATTCGCCCCTGCATATCAATTATAGCTTCAAAAGTTTGTATCATATTTTCACCTCTTAAACCATTTCAAGTTTTTCCTTCAAAGCCCGCAAAAATTCCGTGTCGTCTAAAATGCTCGGCTCAAGTTTGGCTTTTCCGTTTGTGTCGGTTTCCATAATGCGCCGCAATTCGTTATTGATCTGCGTTTGATACGGTGCGGCATCGGGCGATTCGGCGCGTTTGCGGAAATACTCCAAAATGTCGCCGTCAATGTAAAGCGAAATTTTTACTTTTGCCTCGCTCGGCTTAACCCGAAATCGTGAGCGGGCGTAACGGCGTACTCCAACGGGTGGAATTTCGTCTTCGGAAACGCCTTCGGAACGCATCTTTTCTTGGTCTTGCGGCGTAGTTTCAAATTCAAATACTTCAGGTGTCGAGTCGGTTTCTTGTTTCATCATAGTCTTTTTTCTCGTAGCTTTTAGCTTTTCTGGCCGAAATAATACGGATAATTTCTTGGTCATTTTCATCTTTCCGAATTGTATAAGTTACGCGCAAAAGACGATTAACGGTTAATCCGATAATCGTAAATCTTTGCTCCTTGGAATCGGAATGAGAATCATCAAAAACGTCCAACACCCATTCATCAAAAAATGCTGAAACGGCTTCCTCGAAAGAAATTCGTTAGTGAATTTTGATGTTCTCAAGATTTTTGTTTTCGTCCCATTTAAATTCCATTTTCAATTATACCGACATATCTATACAAATCAAGATATTTTACAAAAAGTTCAGAGTTACGCATTTATGCGTGATTGACGTTGGCACAAAGACAAGTTCAGGGCTACAAATCGAGTGAACGAAGGCGAAGGTTTTCTCACGCATAAACGGGTAACTCTGAACCAGATTTTATGAAGCACCGGCGAATTTTACGTTTTCACCGGTCAAAGAAAAATGAATTCCCTGCGCCGCGAGTTTGCCCATCTGCGAAGCGTCAACTGCTTCGGCGCCGCCGTTGACGCAGTCGCCACCGGCGAAGATGCGCGAATTTGAGGTTTGCATTTGCGCGTTGACGACGACGCGCCCTTTTTCGTCTGTTTCGATGCCGATTGATTGGAAAAAGCCGGATTGTTTGGTTTGCCCGATCGCAAGGATTACCATATCGCAAGCGATTTCAACTTCGCTGCCGTCGGCTTTTTTGCATCTTAATCCTTCAACTTTTCCATTGCCGAGAATTTCGAGCGGTGCGGTTTGCCAAACGAGTTCGATGCCGTCTTTTTTGGCGAGTTCGATCTCGTAATCATATGCGGGCGCATCTTTTTCGGTGCGGCGATAAATCAGCATGACGCGTTCGGCACCGAGCCGTTTGGCTTGCGTGACGGCATCAATCGCCGTGTTGCCCGCACCGATGACCGCGACCGTGCGACCGATTGAAATATTTTTCCAATCTCGTGTTTTGACTTGTTCGATAAACGCGAGCGCATCAATCACGCCGTCCAAATCTTCGCCCGCAATGCCGAGAGAATTCGTTTTGCCAAGCCCGATGGCGAGAAGAACCGAGTCGTGTTTGCTCAAAATGTCCGAACCGTCGGCGAGTTTGACAAGCCCGGCCCTTTGTTCACTGCCCAACGCCGGAGGCGAAGACATCACGGCGATCTCTGAGTTTAATTCAAATTTTACGCCGAGCTTTTCGACCTGCGCAACCTCATCGAGCGAATGTTTCTGCGTCATTTTATATTCCGCCATTCCGTAGGTGTCGAGCCCGCCCGCCAACCCACGTTTTTCATAAACCGTGACCGCATAACCGAGCCGCGCAAGATATGTCGCTGCGCTCAAACCTGCCGGGCCCGAACCAATGATGCCGACCGATTTGCCGTTTGACGCGCCTTTCTCAAAAAGCGTCTTGCCCGACCGCAAAGCAAAATCGGTTGCGTAACGCTGCAATCGCCCGATCTCGATCGGCTTTTTGACCAGCGTTTTTTCGACACACGCGCCTTCGCACAAAACCTCGACCGGACAAACCTGCGCACACGATGAGCCAATCGGATTTGCGTCAAAAATCACGCGCGCCGATCCGTGCAAGTTTCCCGATGCGATTTTTTTGATAAACGACGGAACGTCAATATGCGTCGGACAAGCGTGCGTGCAAGGCGCATCGTAGCAGTAAAGACACCGATTCGCTTCCATAATCGCTTCAGCCCGCGATAAAAGCGGATGAATTTCCGCAAAGTTTTGTTCGATTTGTTCGTTTGAAATTTCAGTCATAATTTTTCAACGCAAAGTCGCAAAATAGCAAAGACGCAAAGGATAATATATTTTTTGGCGACTTTGCGCCTTTGCGTCTTTGCGTTAAAATCTTTTACATTTCCGCGTCGGCTTCGATCTCGATCAGCATATCCGCGTCAATCAATTTTGAAACCTCGACCATCGTCGTTGCGGGCATAACGAGAGCGAAAAATTCGCCGTGCGCTCGTCCGTATTCTTCCCAACGCGAAATGTCGGTCACGAACATCCTCGTCCGCACGACATTCTCAAGACTTGCGCCCAAGGCATTCAAAGCTTTTTCGATATTTTTGATCGTCTGCACCGTTTGCGCGTAAGCGTCGCCGATGCCGATCACCCGGCTGTTTTCATCGGTCGCGGTCGTGCCTGTGACATAGATCCGCGAACCGACCCTGACCGCCCGCGAATATCCGACGATCTTTTCCCATTTCGCACCCGACGAATATTTTTCTCTTTCCCGCATCAATTTACCTTGACAAAATATGTGCCATTGAACCCGTAGGTGATAAATTTATTGGTCACCCGGCCGCTTGGAAATTACTTATCGTTGATAACGACGGGAATTTTCAACTGTTTTGTTTTTTTATCGTAGAGAATTAATCTGAGCGGTCTTTCCGGGCGGTCAACGACCGAGAAAAAGTCGTATCCAAAGCTAAGCGAATCGGTCAGACCCGATTTTGTTTTGATCAGTTTTACTTTATCCACAAGCTTATTGCCTGTAATTTTGTATAAATTCGCCGATTGAGAAATATCTTTGGTCGAGGCGATAAAGGTTGCGCAAACAACATAAATCTTGCCGGTTTTTGAATCAACCGTAAAAATATCGGTCACAAAACTGCCCACACCGCCGCCTTCTTCCTCGGTTACTTCGTCGGTTTTTGAATAAACTTTGCCGTCGGCACCCTGATACTGATAAACGCGCGAAAAATCGTGCATCGTGCCGCCGCTTTCGGTGTCCCACGAATAAATACGAAACTTTCCGTCGTCGGACGTTGCATTAAACATCAGTTTGCCGAGCTCACTGAATTTATATTGAAGCGTTGCCGGAATCTTTGTATATTTGAGCAGTTTTTCCTCGAAAACATCATTTGCTTCGGAAAGTTTATCAGAGTCGAAATTGTCTCCGTAATTAGAGTATTTTTTAACGTCATTGATCGCGCCGACCAATTCCTGCTCGATTTTCGCATTGCTCTGCGCGAATGCAGAGAATGCGAAAACGAATAAGATCAAAACGATAAATTTCATTGATAATAGTTTTTTCATAAATTTAATCAGCGACGATTGCCCCGTAAGCATCAGGTCGGCGATCACGGTAAAATTGCCACGTATTGCGGACTTCCTTAATCTTGTCCATATCGAGATCGGCGATGACGAGTTCATCCTGATCGCGCGAAGCCTCGGCGATGATTTGTCCGCGCGGGTCGCAGAAATAGCTTTGACCGTAAAATTCGCCGATGTTCCACGGAGCTTCGGTGCCGACACGGTTGATCGCGCCGACGAAATAACCGTTGGCGACGGCGTGCGCGGGTTGCTCTAATTTCCAGAGATATTCCGAAAGTCCGGCGACGGTTGCCGACGGATTAAAGATGATTTCCGCGCCGCCCAGTCCCAAGCAGCGTGCGCCTTCGGGAAAATGGCGGTCATAGCAAATATAAACGCCAATCCGCGCAAATGCCGTATCAAAACACGGATAACCCAAGTTTCCGGGGCGAAAATAAAACTTCTCCCAGAATCCGGGTGCGACGTGCGGGATATGAGTCTTGCGGTATTTGCCCAAATATTTGCCGTCGGCATCAATAACGGCGGCAGTGTTGTAATAAATGCCCGACATTTCTTCCTCGTAAATCGGCACGACCAAAACCATTCCGTATTCTTTGGCGACCGACTGCATCATTTGCACGGTCGCACCGTCGGGAACTTTTTCGACCGCTTCATACCAGCGCGTCTGCTGTTCCGCGCAGAAATACGGCGTCGTAAAAATCTCCTGAAAACAAAGCATCTGGACGCCTTTCGCGGCAGCATCTTCGACCATTTTCATCTGGTGTTCGATGTTCGCCCGTTTAATTTCCTCGATCGGCGCATTCACGTCGCCGACGTTGTGCGCTTGAATAAGTCCGCATTTTATTATTCTTGACATAATTTTCTTTTTAATTTAGCCGCCGATTAACGCAGATAAATTACTCCTCTTCTAATTTAATGTAACTGTTTAGGTCATCATTTAGCCGTTGAAAACGGCGAAATATTCCCCGCTTCGCCGCCCACAATGCCAATTGTGGGTCTTAAGATTGATAAATTTGGAGTTATCGAAGATAACGGCATACCTTTCAGCTGATTTTATGCCGCCGTTTTCAACGGCTCATATTTGGGTTGCTAATTTTCCCATAGTTGCACTATGGGCGGCAAAGCGGGGAATATGCGCGCTGTCTTCGACAGCTAAAAACAAAAACGATAAATTTTCTTAAATTATCATTACCAGACCTAAACAGTTACAAAAACTTTGTGAAATTTGCTCGATAGGTTTTTAAATTTTCTACCGTTTGTAGTCCCGCCTTTAGGCGGAATCTTGGCTGGCGAAATTTCCGCCTAAAGGCGGGACTACATACTTTTGTCCAATTTATAGCCCGTTAATTCTGCAAACTTAGCTTGGACTTCGAGCCATTCGGTTTCGTCAATTTCTTTCAACAATTTCAATTGAATAGTAGCATTTTCTTTGTGCATTCCCGATTTTTGCACGCCCCAATCAGTTGGAACAAGTTTGGCAACCATTTCCAACAATTTTATTTGATTCGGTTCTTGTTTTATTCGCAGATGCCGTCCGCAAAGTTCGGCGGCTTTTTGCAAACGCTCAGTTTGTTTCATTCCAATTTGCGGCGAAATAAACGCCAGTTCGATATATGAAAAATTACTGTCATTTTTCAGTCCTTTGCGAAAAGGCCGCCACGCTTCGGGAGCATCCGCAAAGGCTTCGTCAATTATTCGATAGGTTTGGTTTATCTCCGCCATATTGGCAATGTTCGTGCTTTCAATAATTGGCGAATCGTTGTTTGAAAGACCGACAGTTTCGGGCGTTTCAACTTTCAACACATAGCCCGTAACTTCTTTGAATTTATCAATTGTCTGTTGTTTTTGGTCGGCGGTAATAGTTTGATTGGTTCTAACTGTCACGCTTCTCGATTCAAGATGCCACGCCGGATTTTTAGTTGATAAAAGACCTGCCGGAAGCGATTCAATTGCCGCTTGCGACACTTTTTCTTGATGCGGTTTGTCGTTGATATTATACGTCCAACCTGTTCCTTCCAACAGATTTTGCAAAGTTTTACGATGAATTTCCTGTGCTGTCACCGGAAAATGAAATGACAAACGGATTTCGTGCGAAGCAAGGTCGTAACCGATTTTGTAAAGCCCCGCATTTTGCCCCAAAGCAGATTCAATCTTTTGCATCAACTCATTCGGCTCGGCAAAAAACATAACAGGTGCTTCGTTTGCTTCATCTTGATTCAAACGAATTCGGTAAAGATGCGAGCGCACCGGATGGCGGCGGAAGATTTCGCCCGCGTCAAGCAATTTGATCAACGCACTGTAGTGTTCTTCTTCCCAGGAATTTTGTCCATACCAAAGATTTAATAATTCTATTTCACTAAATAATTTTCGCTCTTGCTCAAGCCGCCTGACTTCTTCTGACAATTTATTTAAACCAACCAAATCAAGCTCTGCGCCATTGCCGAACCCAACGTGAACGCGGTCAAATTGTTTTGTGGTAACGCGGCGAACTCCGCCAAAAGTGAGCGTATCGCCGGTGCGCGGCAGATGAATCGGTCGAAAACGTCCGCCAACCCGTCGCAGTGTTTCGGACAACGCCGGACGCGATTGTCCCTCGCCGTGAACGAGGACAATTTGACGCGGATTTATTTGTTCGATCAACCCCGCGATTTCGTTTGCGTCGGCATGCGCGGAAAGCCCGTATTTCGCGACACTACTTTTTACTTCAATGATGCGTCCGCCGATATTTAATTCTTTACTCTCGCCGTCTGCCAAATTTAACAATGCCCGACCGGGCGATTCTTCATCTTGATAACCTGTAATCGCAATTCCGTTTCGCTCATCGGCGACAATATGCGGGGCATAAAACAAACTCGCTCCGCCGGTCATCATTCCCGAACTCGCAATGATACAACACGGTTCGCCCGCCAAAACCTGTTCGCGTTCTTTTGGCGCGGAAATCTGCCGAATTTCGTCCACCACATTAAAAAACGGGTTGCCGTGTTTTTCAATCAGGTTGCGTGTAAATTTGGTTTGATGTGCCGGAAAATTTGAATAAACTCCGCAAACTGAGCGCACCATTCCATCTACATAAACGGGGAATCCTTTGAGCCGTTTAGCACGAAACTCTTTGAGTAACATCAAGATGATCTCTTGCGCCCGGCCAACTGCAAAAGCCGGAATGAGCAATTTTCCTTTGCGTTCAATCACGCCTGCCACCATTTCCAACAAACGCCGTTCTTCCAATTCCCGCGGTGAATGCAAACGGTCGCCGTAAGTTGATTCAATAATCAAAACGTCAGGGCGAAAATCTTTCGGTGCAAGCATTCCCGAAACTGTCAGCTGTTCACCGACAGAAATATCACCTGAAAAAAGCACCTTTACCATTCGTCCGTTTTCGACACCTTCGATGCCGACCGATGCCGCCCCCAAAATATGTCCCGCCGGAAACCAAGTCGCTTGTAATTTGCTGTAACCAAGCGTCGTTGGCGAACCGAAAGGAACCGGAACGAAAGTATCAATCAATGAATCTACCGAACCTTGAGCATAGAGCGGAAGCTCGTTTTCTTCTTCAGAACGGCTTCGCATTATTTTCAAAGAATCTCGCAAAAGCACTTCAACCAGGCCTTTTGTCGAAGCAGTTGTGTAAATTGGAACACTGGGAAAATGTTGATGCAGAACAGGCAAGGCGCCGCTGTGATCCATGTGCGCGTGAGTCAAAATAACGGCATCCAAATGATTATACTTAGACGAATTGTGAATCGCCGCCAAATCCGGCAAACGGTCATCTCCGCTCATCCGCATTCCGCAATCAACCAAGACGCGATTTTGTCCGATTTCCACAATCGCACAGCTCGCCCCGATCTCGTCGCCACCACCTAAAAAAGTTATATTCATCCTACAAATTCCAAATTATCTGAAGTCTGCGTTCGTAGTCCCGCCTTTAGGCGGAAT
>JANPDZ010000351.1:0-5452 GCA_031431735.1 Acidobacteriota bacterium
CTCGAAGAGGCGAAATATAATAGCCCAACGCGGAGCGTTGGGTGGCGGACAGCAAATTTTTAAGCCCTGAAAGGGCGACATCCGCCGATTGCGCCCTTTCAGGGCTTAGTATGGAGGCGACTTTTGACCTAGCGCGATGCGTTGGGTGGCTCATTGCAAATATTTCAAGCCCTGAAAGGGCGACATCCGCCAATGCGCGCCCTTTCAGGGCTTGGCGTGGCGATGGTTTTTGACCTAGCGCGGTGCGCTAGGCTATTATATTTCGCCTCTTCGAGGCTTTGTTTGCCATCAGAAAACTTGTGTAGATACTAATGGCTAAAGCTAGCGGCAATTTATCAAGATTTTAACACATCTCTAAAATTCAAAATAACATCGGCAATCTTCGCAATCTTTATCGAATCGAAATATTTCTAATGCTCGAATCGCTGACGGTCGGGCTGTCAATGCTGACTATTCGCAATCTGGCGCGTTTTGTCGCTCGGCCGTAAACGGTAACGCTTTCGGTGCCGTCGTTTGGCGTGTTGGCGATCAGGGTTTGCCAGTTTGTGCTTTCGTCGCGTGAGATTTCGATGCGGACGTTTCCTGTCACATTATCCGACGACCACGTTAAGGCACGGGCGACATTGCGCGGCAGTGCTTCGCCGCCGTTGAAATTGTTCATCAGCAGATTGCTGCCGCTGTAGCGGTAATTGGCGATCGTGTCCGCCGTGTTGTTGATCGAACGCGCATTATCACGGGCATTGTCAATTCCGGTCGGAAGTCCGCTGAAAAGAATTTCGGGATTGGAAAAATAAGGCCGGCGCGTGCAACCCGCCGGACACGGATCAACATACGACATAACGGTGCGGAAAACGCCGTTGACATAATGCCCATAGCCGTAAGAATAAGTCGCGCCCGAACCGTTTTCGGGATTATGTTGGCTTCCGATATTATGTCCGATCTCGTGCGGAAAACTTAAATTTCCGACCGCGCAGGTCCGCGATGTAACCGTAAAACCGTTCAAAGGGTTTGCCGAACCCATCAGATAGCCGATGCCGCAAGCGTCCGATGAATTTGAGATCATCGCCACCAAATCGGCTTTGTATTGGTCGCGCAAAGCGGCAACCGCCGCGTTATTGCGAACCGTTGAAAGTTCGGAACTGAGCGCACCCGTTTCGGCAATCGTTGTCTCTTGTGCATTGACGAGCCGCACACGCTGACGAATTTTACTGTTCAGATAAGTCGTGTTGGTCGTGTCAATTGCCGATTGCGCAAAGGCTTGCGCCTGCGCATCGCCGCCGAGCGATGTTTTGACGGGCGTTGTGTAAAGCACCAGAACATCAATTCGGTCGCCGGAATCGGTTGTCGCAATCGCATTTTCAGTTTTCGGGTTGGTCGGTTCTCCTTTCAAATCGCCCGCGCATTCGGGGAAAAGATTTTGGTTTAGTTCGATCAAAATCTGCTTTTCGCCTTTCGGGACGATTTCGTAAACTTGATTGGTCGGCGCGTAGATCAATCCCGCGACATAACCTTTTTTGAACGTCAAAATCACATCGCCTTCAAATTTGCCTTGCGAAATGCGCCCGCGCCAGGTGTAATCGTCTGCTTCGCGTGTTTCGGTTAGAATATGTTTTGCCAAATAGGTTTTACCGTCAAATAACGGAATTTCGAGCGTTTCCGTTCCGCTCAAACTCAGCGAATCAAACTTGATTTCGCTTTCCCGAACCGAAGCTATCGAAGTTTTATCCAATTTCGCGGAAGGGATTTCTTTGAAAGCGAACAATTTTGCGCGGATTTGCCCAAAAACCAAATTCGCGCCGCTTAAAACTACAACCAAAACGGCAATCACCCAAAAAAGTTTTTTCATAGCTATTTCTCCTTGATTATAAATGTCGGCACCATTCCGCCGCCCGATGAAACATTTGCTAATTCCGATGTCGAAAGCCTTGTGAACGCCGAACCGACCTTGCCGAAATACAAAAGCGGGTCGAGGTCAACAAGCTGCCCGTTAATCTAACAAACGGCGGTCAAAGACCGAGCCTCTAAACTATCATAATAAGTTGTTTTTTTTGCATTTTCCTTAGCTTCTTTATCGGAACTACGGGAAATGACTTTATTTTTTCGGCGTTCGTCAGTTTCTTTTTTGGCTTTTCCGAGCGAAAGACTCAATCACCAAAGTTGCGAAACTAATTTCAAACGACCTTTTACTGCACTCGGCAACATATCAACCTTCATTTTCCAACTCCATTAAACTTTCAATATCGCTAAGGTCTTTGTGCCGTCCGCTGATTTTTAATTTGCTCTCCAATCGTTCGTATTCTTCGGTTAATTTGCGGAGTCGGGTCTGTTTTTCTGCAAGTTTCATTTAATAAATTCTAACAACAAAACCCGGAAAAGCAGCCGATTTACACTCTACCGGTTTTGCTGTTTCGGTGATTCACTTTTTTATAAAGTGTTGATTACAATTTTTTTATCCGCGCAAGCTGCGTCCAATTCGATTTATAATCCGAATACACGACCCCGCGATCTCTGCCGCTTGCTTCCACAACGCCCGTGCCTTTGGCGCAGGCAAATCCGATATGTTCGCCGCCTTTCGAATTCGGTTTACGGATTAAAATATCTCCGTCCCGAATATCTTCCTTGTTGATTGTTCCGAGGCTTTCGGAAGTGTATGAAGCACCCGCCGCCTTATAAATATCGAGATGGTTGTCGCCGCCAGCTTGATACCAGCCAACTCCCTTTCCCCAAAAACCATTGTCCTTATTCAATGCCTTGACTAAAACCCACGCGATAAAGCCTTCGCAATCGAAATGTCTTTTATTCCGGCAGTCTTCGCCGAGATACATATAATTATAAGCGCGGCGCGGGTAAAGTCCTGTGTTGTTGAAACTTTCCCATTGTTCCGGCGCAGAAACGGTTTTTAACTTTTCCAGATACTGCGGCAAAAGCACGTCGCGGTCATTTATTCCTTTGACAAACTGCTTGCCGCCGGTAACATTTTCCCATCTGCCCGGACAAGTGCCGTAACTGTTTTTCCCCGCGTGAACGCCAAAAGTATTACTGTTAATATCTAAATCTTCGAGCAATTCGACATTTCGGGTTTGGGACAAACCCGAGTTGTTTTGACCGGGAATCGAGCCCTTGGTGCCTTTCAAATAATGCGAGCCGAACAACACTTCTTTCATTGCATACAAAATCATCCATGTTCTTTTTTCCGTATCTGAAGCCATTTAGAATTCCTCCGTAAATTTGATTGTCATATATCGTTTCGATCACTACTTTTCGCTGATAATAAATGTCGGAACCATTCCGCCGCCCGATGAAACATTGGCTAATTCCGATGTCGAGAGCCGCGTAAAAGCCGAACCGACTTTGCCGAAAAATAAAAGCGGGTCGAGGTCAACCAGCTGTTCCAAAAACTCGAACTTCCCTTCTTCGCCATAAAGCATCGGAAACAATTCTTTCGAGGTTTCGACGCGTTCCTGAACCAGATAATCTTCGTCAACGAGCGCGATCTTTATCGCTTCTTCCCATTCCTTCTCATCAGAAACCCAGCCGATATAAATGCCGTGACCGCCGTAATCGTCGTTCGGTTTCAAGACCAATTTTGATTTGTTGGCACGTGTCCATTCGACCAGATCAATTTCTGCGCCCTTGTTAAATGTTTTTTCTTCGCGGAATTTTCGCGTCCAGGGAACGTGCGCTTTGATGGCTTTTAACTCTTCCTCGTTGAAAAGATGCGCGTATTTTTCGTTGGTCAGAACGGCAAAAACCGCCTTTTTGTGAATCAATTTCGACTGAAAACTGTTGACCATACAAATCGCGCCGGCACGATAAGCGTCGAGCAACGCCGGATATTTATCCATAATCGGCAGATATTCGTTGACGAGAAGACGTTTATAAACGATGTCGATCTTCACGCCTTTGCACGACATTTTTTCGCCATCGAACTGAAGTTCGTCAGGCGAACAGATAATTGATGGACAGCCGTTTTCCTCGAAATAATCTTTGAAAAGTTCAAATTCCTTTTGCGTCGGCAAATCTTTTAGGTCAACGATCGCAATCACCGGCGAATGTTCGGGTTTGTGACCAAGAAATTCTTCAAAGGCTCGAAGCAGAACGTCGAGCATTTTAGGGCGGCCTTCAAGTGTTTCGATCTCGTATTTTTCGGCGAATTTCTGCATCACGGGAAGATGCAAAAAAATCTCCGAAGCCGAATCGGCATATGCAATTCCCGCCGGCGATTCGCCGTTTAATTCAACATAGGAATAGGCATTTTCGGTTAAAAAAGAATCGAGCCGCGCGGTCGGCGAAACCGTGTGATATTTCGGGTCAATCGCGACCAGATCTTTTTCGATCTCGGTCACACCGAGTTCGTCCAGAATTTCTTCGTTGCCGATTGCCGCGTCTTTGACCTTTTGAAGCGCCGACCAAACGACTTCACAGATCGCTTTGATGCGAATCCAATCGTCGGCAGTGACAAAATGCGGGCGCAAATAGGGCGAAAGTCGGCGGCCGCCGAAAATCAGACGCGCTTTTTCCAAACCTTCGTCGAGTTCCTTGCGCGACGCTTCGGCTAATTCGGCATCTTCCAATAATTCGTGATAATAAGCAACGGCTTTTTTTAGCATAGTTTTTTTAATGGTGAATGATGAATGGTGAATGGTGAATCTCAGAATTTTTTAATTCATCATTCACCATTCATCATTCACCATTGATCTTAAGAATCGTTTCAAATTCTTTTTGCGTCAAAGGCATCACGCTCAGTCGCGATTGTTTGATCAGCGCAATATTTTCCAAAGACTTTTCAGCTTTGATTTGTTCTAAAGTTACCGCCTTTGCAAACTTTGCGCTTGGTTTTATTTCGACCGCGATCCATTTTTCGTCGAACGGATCGGGAAATTCTTCACGCGATACTTCTGCCAGACCGACCACCGATTTTTCCGAAACCGAATGATAAAACAAAACTTTATCGCCCAATCGCATTGCGCGAAGATTGTTCCGCGCCTGATAATTTCGCACGCCGGTCCAATCGGTTGTACCGTCTTTGATCAAATCATCAAACGAATAGCTTTCGGGTTCTTGTTTGACAAGCCAATAGTTCATAAAAAAAGTCTTTAGTCTTTAGTCTTTAGTCTTTGGTTTTTAGAAAAAGATTTCCCTCAAAGAAGATTTCGCTTCGTCCCCCCGTCGCTCCGTCCCTCCGTCCCTCCGTCCCTCCGTCCCTCCGTCCCTCCGTCACTCCGTCTCGCCCGTCACTCCGTCTATTTCTTCTTCGCCGCCGACGCTTTTTTGTTGAGCCATTTTGCCCAGCGTTCGATATACGGGCGCAATGGCTTGAATAATTTGGCACGGAATGAATTGGCATTTTGCTTTTCGCTCCAGATTTTCAGATTTTTCTCGGCGTATTGCCGGATCTGCGGTTCGAGATTCTGCTTTTTGACCGAATGCCGGAGCGTCAAATAATAATGCT
>JANPDZ010000352.1:0-13704 GCA_031431735.1 Acidobacteriota bacterium
GCAAGGGCGCAATCGGCGGATGTCGCCCTTGCAGGGCTTGAAAATTTGCCGTCCGCCACCCAACGCTCCGCATTGGGCTATTATATTTCGCCTCTTCGAGGCTGAAAACAAGCCTTTTAGACTTGTGTAGATACTAATGGCTCGCGCTACGGGCTACACGCTGACACCCGCTACGCGGGCTAAAATTCAAAAATTGCGTAACATGAGTTGATAATTGATATTTGATAATTGATAAATCTTTTTTGCTTTCCGACTCTTGATTCGCATTATTTGTAAAATTCTGAGCAAACGCCTTGTTAAGATTTTTCATAAAAACTCAAATGAGTTTCGCCTTGTCTTAGAATCCGCCAGCGGCGAAGTTCCCCGACTTCATCCGGCAATGTGTTTTTTGAATGATGTTCGGCGATCAAAACGCCGTCACTACTCAGCAAAGTTGATTCATTATTCCCTAAAAATTGTAATACTTTCGAGTAATTTTCTTGATACGGCGGGTCAAAATAAACAATATCCCAAGACTTCGTTTTTTCATTGAGACGCCGCAAATAATCGTCTGCCGAGCTTTGAAACACTTCGGTTTTGTCTTCGGGAATATCCAGTAAATCAAGATTTTCTTCAATCAAAGCGCAGGCACGACGCGATTTGTCAACAAATGAGGCAAATTTTGCACCGCGTGAAATTGCTTCAATCCCGATGGCACCCGTTCCCGCGCACAAATCAAGAAAACGCGTTTCGGAATCTATTTTGGTTTGCAAAATATTGAAGAGAGTTTCGCGCAGACGGTCAGATGTCGGGCGAGTTTTATTCCCGGACGGACTTTTGAGAACGCGACCACGATAGGTGCCGGAAATTATTCGCATTTTTGTCAGTAGTCAGTAGTCAGTGGTCAGTAGTCAGTGTTTCTACTGACCACTGACCACTGACCACTGACCACTTGTATTATTTTCGTTCGTAAAAACTAATAGTTGTCTCGCCTTGAACGACGACCCGAAACCTTTTTAAGATGCCGATTTTTTCAGGAAAAGGCTTGTTAGAATGGTGTTCGATGACCAACACCCCGCCCTGTGTAACTGAAGCACCGCGACTAAGATATTTTAAAATTCCTTCGCAATCCGTGTCAGGCTGCGAATCAAAATAAACCACATCCCAAAATCGGCGGCGTTTCGACATTTTTTTTAGAAATGGCGCAACTTCCATTTCAACAACTTCGCCATGGCCTTCTTTAATATCACAGGTTTTTAGATTTTTCTTGATAAAACTGCACATTTTAGAGGAACGCTCGACCATTGTCGAAACAATCGATCCGCGTGAAATCGCTTCGATTCCGACCGTTCCGCAACCTGCGCATAAATCCAAAAATCTCCTCGCGCGGACGCGTCGGAAAAGTATTTTGAATATTACTTCGCGGATTCGCCGTGATGTCGGCAGTGCTTTCTTTGAGGTCGTATTTTTTAGATACTTACCCTTGTGCTTGCCGTCTGTCACTTGCATATCCGAAACGATTCGAATATTGTTTTCTTTTTTCCAAGGTGGAGTATTGGCACCTCTTGGCGCAAATCGTCCGTTAGGCTGAAACCTGTTGTTTGAGGGCGGAAACTTACCATCGCGTTTGACAAACTTTCCGTCTCGGGGTTGAAAGCTGTCACTTCTCTGAAATCGATCGCCGCGCGGCTGAAAATTCCGATCACGATTTTGATTATTTCCGTATCCTGTTGATCTATCGCCTTCTTTACGAAAGTTTTTATTTCGATTCAAAGGAGTTGAAGTGTTTGTTGGTTGTCGTCGGTTTTCCATTTTTTTCACATATCCTTTATTTAGAATGAGTTGTATGACCCTTTTTGAGCAAAATCTGCTCTTTAGCCGGATTAGACAAATATTAATAACAAATACAGAGAGATAGCGATTTCAAATAAAATGAAATCAAAATTGAATTATTATTTTTATTTATCCGTTAGAAAAATTCGTTATTTACAATACAATATAATATTTAACAGAAGTCTTACCTAAAACTATAACCTCATTTAACAAAAAAATAAATATTTAATTTAAATAATTCAAGATTTTTTTAAGAAATTTGTCTAAAAACTGCTTGCTTTTAACCAATGCCCGCCAAACGAAAGCGCGAATCGGTTTTGGCTACTTCAATTAATTTCGATGTTTCTAGCGTCAAACGTTTTTGAGTCAGGTAATATTCGGCTTCATTTCGGGCAGTTTCCAATATCTCTAAATCCCGAATTATATTGCCGATCTTAAATGTTTGCACGCCAGATTGACGCGTTCCAAGTATTTCGCCCTGCCCGCGAATTTCCAAATCTTTTTCAGCAATTCGGAAACCATCGGTTGTTTCTTCCATAATTCCCAATCTTTCTCTGGCAACTGCCGTTTTTTTATCGCCTGTTAATAAAACACAAAAAGACTGTTCAGCGCCGCGCCCGACTCGTCCGCGCAGCTGGTGCAGTTGCGACAATCCAAATCGTTCGGCGTGTTCGATGATCATCAAACTCGCGTTCGGGACATCAACACCGACCTCTATGACGGTCGTTGAAACCAAAATATGAGTTTCGCCTCGAACGAATTTCTGCATAATTTCTTCTTTTTCAATACCCTTCATCTTACCGTGCAGCAAACCGACCGAAAAAGACGGAAATATTTCGTCGCGCAGTTCTTCAAACATCTTCGTCGCGGCTTTCAAATCCATTTTTTCCGATTCTTCGATCAAAGGATAAACGACATAAACCTGTCGCCCGAGTTTAATTTCGCGTTCAATGCCTTTATAAACTCCATTGCGCTGGTCTTCACCGACCACAACGGTTTTGATCGGCGTTCGTCCGGGCGGAAGTTCGTCAATCACGGAAACGTCCAGATCGCCATAGACCGTCATTGCTAAACTGCGCGGAATCGGTGTTGCCGTCATCACCAAAATATCGGGATTGTAACCGCGTGCGCGGAGTTCGGCACGTTGCAAAACGCCGAAACGATGCTGTTCGTCAACAACCGCTAAACCTAATTTTTCAAATTCGACCGCATCTTGAATGATCGCGTGTGTCCCAATGATCGCTTGAATTTCGCCGTTAGCAATATCGGCCTGGACTTTGCGTTTGGCGGCGGCTTTTAAACTACCGATCAACAGATCAACCCGATAATTGGTTTCGGCGAATAGTTTTTTGGCATTGCGGGCGTGTTGTTCGGCGAGAATTTCGGTCGGAGCCATCAGTGCGGCTTGATAACCGTTTTCCATCGCGGCAAACATTGCGAGAAACGCAACAATCGTTTTGCCGCTTCCGACATCGCCTTGCACCAACCGATTCATCGGTGCGGTTGATTGCATATCGTCGAAAATACGGTCAATCACGCGCTCTTGGGCACCTGTCAATTTGAATGGCAAAAGCGATTCGATACGCTCAAAAGTTGTCGGCGAGATCTCGATAATTGTGCCTTTCGGTTCATTTGTGCGTTCGCCTCTTTTAAGCTGAAGCGCGAACGAAACCCAGAAAAATTCTTCAAAAATAAGTCTTTGATGAGCGCGGCTGCGCGCCATCGCATATTCTGAAATACTGGCATCTTCGGGCGGAAAATGAATCTCTTTGATTGCCTGAAAACGCGAAACGAGTTTTTGCCGCTCAATCAAATCGGGCGGCAATTTATCATCAACCAACGAAATATCGAGATTATCAAGCACGGCGTAAACGATCTCGCGCAGGCGTTTTGTTTGAAATTGTCCGAGCTTTCGGTAAACGGGAACGTGCCGGCCGCTGTGAATCATCGCAAATTCAGGATTTTCTGTATCTTCTAAAAGTTCATCATCTTGATTTGAATAATCTTTCTCTGCGCTCTCTGCGCTCTCAGCGTTTGATAAATTCTTCAACAATCCGAACTCGTTATAATCATCTTCCGAAGGTAAAATTTCGAGTTCGTCGGGTTTGGTCAATCGAAGCGCAAAAGTGTTTTTGCGTCCATCCCATTCCCATTTGCCGTATGCGACAAAGCGTGTGCCGCGTGAAAAGCGCGATTGATAGTAATTTATGACCCGATGAGCCGTTTTTCCTGAAATAAACCACCAAACAACCACCGGCTTGCGAGTTCTTTCGGCATCGCCGGCAGTGATTTCAAAAATATACAACGGCGGAGCTTTTGGGCTTCGGTTTTTACCGACCTTGAAACCGCCCGATACGCGCACATATAGTTCGACTGAGGCTTCGGTGTCGGTGAGCAATTCGTCAATCTGTATAAAATTAGAGCGGTCTTCGTAACGCATCGGGAAATAATTCAATAAATCCTCGATTGTCGCTTCCGAAATATCATTTTTATAGGCATAACCCGCAATTGCCATCGCCAATTTACGCGACATGATGCCCGATAAATTGGCAATCTCGTATTTATGAAGTTCTATTAAAGGTGTCGTCAGGGATACTTTCATTTATTTGAGATTTTATCACAAAAGCATCAATAAAAAGTTAGATATGCTCGCACTCTAAAAGCACGAAATAAATCAATTTTTGTTTTGTTTAGTTTTAGAAGTCGCGCAGTTGAAAATTCAATTAAGAAATAAAAGCGATTACATTCGGAATAAGTGAAAAGTGATAGGTGAAAAGTGATAGGTTAAAACCATCTATCACCTCTCACTTATCACTTTTTACTTATTCCGAATGATAGAAAGGCGCGTCACTCCGAAGTTTAATTCGGTTGCGTGCGTCGGCAATAATTCTTTCTTTAGCTTCAGCGTGAAACCGCGAGGCACAAGCGCGGCGGTTGACAAAGTGCGTTCCGCGTTTGGACTCTGAACGAAAACATAATATCAGTAGATCCAAATTTCGGATGTCGGATGTCGGATGTCGGATTTTTTATGAAGCGAAAACCTGATTTTCTTTCGAAAACTTGAGCTTCGGATTGTTTGTTAATCCGAAATCCAAAATCTAAAATCCGAAATTTGGATCTACTGAATATCTCATTACTTTTGGTCTGTTGATTACATTCTTTCAATAAACATTTTTTTGAGCTACTATCAGATTTGTCCGGACAAAAAACATCTTTCCGGACAAATCTTTATCCATTTCCGACAAAACTATGGCTGAATTTGAAGATAAAATTGCCCAATTACAGGCGAGATTGGAAAATCTTGTCAAAACGCAAATCAGTTTTCAGCAGGAAATCACCCAAATTCGCAATGAATTAAATTTTCTGCGCGGCAATCGGCAACCGCAAAACACAACGGAACCGCCGGGAAAACCGCCCGTCAGAGAATATGTTCCGCCGCCGGGAATTGAACAACCGCCGATTAATCAACAAACAAATCAACAAACGAAACCGCCGAATTTCGGATATTCAGACGGTTCAAAAAAATCTTTTGAACCAGCTGAAAATCATTTTCAGCCAAAGCAGAAATCCGAGATCGAAAAGTTTATCGGTGAAAACCTGATCAGCAAGATCGGGATCGTAGTTTTGGTGATCGGTGTTGCCATCGGCGCGAAATATGCGATTGACAATAATCTGATCAGTCCGCTGACACGAATTGTATTAGGCTACTTATTCGGGTTCGGTCTGTTGGGATTGGCACTACAATTAAAGGCGAAATATCTAAATTTCAGCTCGGTGTTATTGAGCGGCTCGATCGCGATAATGTATTTCATTACTTATTTTGCATATGGTCTTTACGGACTTTTGCCGCAATCGGCGGCTTTCGCGCTAATGATGGGTTTGACGGCTTTCACGGTCATCGCCGCCATCAATTACAGCCGCCAATTCATCGCACATCTCGGACTCGTCGGCGCGTATGCCGTTCCGTTTTTGCTCAGTGATGATTCGGGTAATTATGCGTTTTTATTTACATATATCGCCATCATCAACATCGGGATTCTGGCGATTTCGCTCAGAACATACTGGAAACCACTTTTCTATACTTCATTTTTCTTTACTTGGGTGATTTATGGCGGCTGGTATTTAACATCCTTCAACCCGGCGGAACATATTAATCTCGCATTTCTTTTTCTGACCGTCTTTTTTCTGATCTTTTACCTGACATTTGTTGCTTATAAGGTTGTTTCAGATAAAAATCTCGCGGTTGAAAATGTTTTTTTGATTTTAACTAATTCGTTTATCTTTTATGGTATAGGCTATTCGATTCTTGTTGACCGCAGAGGGTTTGAAGATTACATCGGACTCTTCACGCTTGGCAATGCGGCGATCCATTTTGCTTTTGCTTCGACGATCAGCCGGCTCAAACTCTTTCCGAACGATTTGGTTTATCTGCTGGCAGGGCTTGTTATCACTTTTGCGACGATTTCAATTCCCGTTCAGCTCGATGGAAATTGGGTAACGCTGATTTGGACAGTAGAAGCCACGATGTTGTTTTGGATCGGTCGCACGAAACAGATTTCCCTTTTCCAATATTTTTCATTTCCGTTGATGTTTTTCGCTTTGGTCAGTCTGCTTCAGGGTTGGTTCGTGATTTCGCAATCACGCGGCTACGATCAACTCGTTCCCGATCAGTTCCCGATGCTTAACGGCAATTTTTTGACCTCGATGTTGTTCGCCATCGTCTTTGGATCTATTTTTTATATTAACAAGGACGAGCGATTTGAAACCGCGTTTGACGAAGCTTTGAGAAAACCTTTCGGCTGGATAATTGCGGCGGTTGGATTAGGTGTTTTTTACAACTGTTTTCGCATTGAAATCGCCAATTATTTTCATTACCTGACCGTTAAAACCGCCTTTCCGAATGCGGTTTCATATTACGGCGACAAATACACTCAATACGACAGCGACCTTGAGTTTTTCAATGTCGTCTGGCAGATAAATTACACGATGCTTTTTCTTTCGGTTCTGTCATTCATCAACATCAAAAGATTTAAGAACGTCATTCTGGCCTATTCAAATCTTTTCCTTGATGCCTTTGTTTTATTCGTTTTTGTGACCTTTGGATTGTATTTTCTATCCGAATTACGAGAGAGTTATCTGCAGTTAAATGATTCGTTATTTTTCATTCACGGTTTATTTCATATCATCATCAGATATGTTTCTTACGCTTTTTGCGCCGTTTTGCTTTTTGCCTTTTACCGTTACACGAAACAGAAGTTTTTACTCGAAACTGCTTCTCAACATACGCTTAATTTAGTTTTTGATTTCGTCTTTCACATCACGCTATTGATTGTTTTGAGCAGCGAATTGCTGAATTTGACCGACATCTTCGGGTATCAGAATTCTAACAAACTTGGTTTTAGTATCTTGTGGGGAATTTACGCGCTCGGTTTGATTATCTTGGGCATTTACAAGAACAAAAAACATCTGCGAATCGGGGCAATTGTGCTTTTCGCTATGACGCTCGCGAAATTATTTTTTTACGACATTGCCGATCTCGATACTATTTCCAAAACGATCGTTTTCGTATCATTGGGAATCTTGATGTTGATCGTTTCTTTTCTCTATAACAAAGCTAAATATCAGACTCGGGAGACTTAGGAATATGCAAAAATAACTTAAGCAGGTGAGCCTAAGTAATCAAGTATTTTGCTTCGTTCAGAGTCCAAACTTTAGTTTGCATTCCCGCCGCGCTTCGCTGGCGGGAACACGCTAAAGCGTGGACTCTGAACGAAGAACAAAATGTCGTAAAACTTATGCTCACCTGCTTACTTGGGTTTAACTTCTCTCTCAAACGTCATTGTATTTTGAATAACTACATTTCCATTCGGTGTTTTTACAAATATTGCCTTATTTTTGATAATTAATTCATCTTTTGCCAAATCAACCGTGGCGGCTTCTTTCAGGCTGGTAAAGAATACGTTTTCCGTCTTCGAACTCAACTGGCAGGTCTTCTTCGCCGAACAGAAAATAACATCGCTAAATTTTATTTTCTGCGGCTTCTTGAATGATTTTGCGGGATTCTCGAATGAATAAAGACCGACATATTCATTGCAGCCGCCGTTTCCGGAGAATCTACCCGTTTCATCTATGTTGAGCGTAACCGGATCGTTGATCGAATATGCCATATCGCCCTCAAGAATTATCGAGGTCAATCTCCAATTACCGACTATCGTCTGCGTCTGGCAGGAAATACAAAGGAAAAGGCTGATGATCAGCACCAATATTGTTTTTTTCATCTGAAGTTAAAACTCCTGTTTATCTGAACGAAAACGAAATACCGCAATACTTTTGCTCGAATACGCTTAATAGATTAATTTTTAAGTTTTCTAGGGTTTTGTCTTCGTTCAGAGTCCACGCCTTCAGCGTGTGACCGCCGCGCTTCGCTGGCGGTTGGTCAAACTGAAATTTGAACTCTGAACGAAGAGAAAACATCCAAATAATCTTAAAAGTGCTCTTGTTAATAAGAACAATTAGCGAGATAGCTGCTAGCAACCCAACCGTAACCATTGAATGAGATTCTTGACCAGGATTCAAGAGTATCAACCACTGTGCCGTTCGGAAGTTTTCCGATGATCGCACCGTCCACCGGCACTGCCCGAACATTCAGATTATCACCGGATGTGTCAACAGAGCCTTCGACCACATAAGAGCTATCGACCCAGCCGTTAATATTTTTGCCCTTTACTCTGACATAGATTTTATTCCAGGTATCTATAACATTTACCGTAGAGCCGTTTTCCAGCTTCCCAATGACCGAACCGTTGACCGGCGATCTTCTCACGTTTAGATTATCTCCGTCTGTGACGACCTCGCAATCGCCAAAAAATTTCATTCCGTTAAAGAAATAATTGACACCGGCATAATTTGCCGTTGCGGTATTGACATTGACACGATCGGTATCGGAAGCCGCCGCAGGCATCACAAAGATCGCCGACAATAAAATAAACACCAGAACCAAAGAACCAATTTGTAATTTCATATTTTTTTCTTTTATTATTGCTCACCTGACACGCACTGAGGAATGTGAGGTTTTCTTTTTCCTTTTTGTAAAACTTAACAGTGTCGGAATTTGTTTTCCGTAATTTTTTGTTTCTATTAAAATAAACGAGATTTAAGCTTGAAAAGAGACATTTCTAACGAAAATAATTCTCAATCTTTCGTAAATAAGTTTTGCACACCTCAAATTTCGACCACGTTTGCTTTTCAGATGATTTCCAATCACGTGGAAATTACTGAACTATCAAAGGTCGGCAATCTGGTGACATTCTCCCCACAAAACCGAATTACCCAATTCCTCAAAGATTATCGGTAATGCTATTTTGGCTTTCGGGTGAACATCATGAAATAACAAGATCCCGTGCCGTTTGATCAGCATCAGGGTCAATATCCGATTGATAATGTCTTCCGCATTGACCTGTGCATTCCAATCCTGTGAATCTAAATTCCACAAAGCGACCTGCAAACCTTGTGCTTGAAAAAATGTGCCGCTGTCTGCGGTGCGCTGTCCGTAAGGCGGGCGAAACAACGGCAGAAACTGCGTTGACTTTCCAAAAGTTGTTTTCAATAACGCTTGCGAACGAGTAATTGACGATTGCCAAAGCGTCCATTTTGCATGAGATTGATGTTCCCAACCGTGCATCGCGACACATTGCCCTTGATAGAGGTTTGTTATCTTCGATGCATTCGAAGTATTCAAACGATTTTGAAAATTTCCGCCTAACACAAAAAAGACGGCCGTTTTTTTGTTTGCAGCGAGCATTTCCAAAACGCCGTCAGTATTTCCCGAGGCGGCTGTCGGTCCGTCATCAAAAGTCAGATAAAAACTTCTATCGCCCAGAGTGTCGCCGTTCCATTCAAATTCATTGAACATATCAATTTCGCTGCTTGTTTTGGGAAAGAGCGCGGCAAGACGCAGTTGTTCGTTGAGATAATTTTCGACAAACTCGCCGAAGTTTTCCTTCCAAATATTCAGGTTTGCCGGTAATGTAATGGCTCTTGCTTTGGCCAGTAATTCTTCAGAATTGTTGACATTTCCGACGCAAGTCCAATCGTCAGCCGAACAATTTTTTGCCGCCAATCGATAATTTTGCAAAGAAAGCTTCAATTCTTTATCAATCCATCTATTGACCGAGACGCGATTAAGACTACGGATATTAAAAGCCGCCAGCATACTGCCATCCGACAAGGTTTTCATCTCTTCCAAATTAATTATATAAAGCAGTATCGAGGCGCGCGAGGCTTTATCGAAACCGTTTTTTGTATTGACAGATTCAAGCCACAAAATCCGGTTCATTTTTGCGACCACAGCCGGACCATTAACTTTTCGGTTTTGTGCATCTACTGGAATGGATAATAAAAGAAAGAAACAAAGCAGAATGTAGATTCCAAGCGCGGACTTTTTATACATATTTTTACCAAACTCCTTTATCAGCGCAAAAAATCGAAACTTATCTGTTATTTATAAACTAAAGTCGGCGGATTAACAACCTAATGGAGTTCAAGATTGATTGAATGTAAGGTGAACATCAAGTGGCTCACAGAAAATATCAAAAGCCATGAATTAATATGCAATGATATTTGAGCATTGAATTTAATCGTGGTACTCAGTTAAATTTAGACAAAATTTCTTAGCCCCTTGTCATCGAGGCAGTAATCGGTAGAGTTCTATCCAAATTGTTTTTTCCGATAATTTCTAAATTACTTCGGCAACAGGTTTTCAGCGAACGTACCAACTCTTACAATGAAGTCTTCTGAGTTTTCGTCTATTATCATTGACAGCCGCGCAATTTCAGCGACGATCGCCGAACCGACCACCGCCGCATCTGCATATTTCCAGGTTTCTTGAACTTGTGAAGAATTAGAAATTCCAAAACCGACCGCAATCGGTAAATCAGTAAAGTTCCTTAACCGCCCGACAAGGCTTTCCGCATCGCTGCTCAAAGCCGTTCGTGCGCCCGTCACGCCGGCACGCGAAACTGCGTACACAAATCCGCTCGCTTTTCCGCAGATCTTTCGTAATCTTTCATCGCTTGAAGTCGGTGCGGCAAGCATTATCAGAGCTAAATCTTTGGCAGCTAGAATCTGACGAAACTCTTCGGCTTCTTCGGGAACCAAATCCGTCACTAAAATGCCGTCAACTCCGGCTTCAAACGCTTTTTCAGCAAAATTATTCAAACCGAATTGTAAGACCGGATTGAAATAACTGAATAAAATAATCGGAATGTTACAATTTTCGCCTCTCACCTCAGCAACAACCTTTAATATCGCTTCAACTGAAACAGGATTCAGCAAAGCGCGTTCGGAGGCCGCTTGAATCGTCACTCCATCGGCAACCGGATCGCTGAACGGGACGCCCAATTCAATGAGGCTCGCGCCGGCCCGGGCAAGTTCTATTATCAATCCTTTAGTTACTTGCAAATTAGGGTCGCCCGCGACGATGAATGGAATAAATCCTCCGCAATTAGCGGTTTTTAATTGATTAAATGTCTCGTTAATTCGATTCGCCATAGAGATATTTCATGAACTACGTGGTCGGACAAAATTATATTAAACTATTTCGCGCCGTTGAGAGGCGGTCTTTTAACGCCAAAGGTTGTATTTACACGCAGTTGGCGGTCAAAGACCGCCTCTCAACGATAGTTAAATTTATTTGTGTCCGACTACTTAAATTCACGAGTTTAACATATCATTTCGGCATCTTTTCGGATGGGAGATAGAATCTTGTGATGCCTCCGTAAAAAGTTAAAGATGAAATCTGTGCTAAAAGAGCGGGCGTAAAACAACCCTTCCAACCCTGTTAATGGTTTTAGCAGGTCTTTTTTACCTTTAATTTGAGAAAAGATGAAAGATTATCAATCAAGTTACAGCAGATTTAAGGTCAGGAAGGGTTGTTTTACGCCAATGGCATTAAGTTAAGCAAAAATTTGGCATCAATCGTAAAACAGGCTGTTAGCCTGTTTTAATTTCGCGCTGCTAACCTGTTGATATAATAAAGGAACGCCGGAGAAACAGACTAACAGTCTGTTTTACGTTTTCTCCTTAACTTAACGCCATTGTGCTTTGCGCCCGCATTTATTGAAATATGAATTCCTAACTTTTTACTGAGGCATTACAGAATCTTAAAACCGTTCGGCGGATTGCGGATTACGTCAAAAAGCACACAGACAAATTCTTTTAAGTAGTTGCACAGAAATGATTTAGAGAATTGTTTCGGAATAAGTAAAAGATGATAAGTAATAAGTGAAAGCAAAGACACGCTCCGAACTTATCACCTTTCACCTATCATTTATCACCTATTCCGAAATTTAGTCTTAATTAATTTTGCCTTGTTACCTAATTTGGACTTTTCACAGCTTCGATTGATGTGATAGTATTCAAATTAGGCGGAAGAACTTTACTGCAAAGTTCGTTACCGGACGACACAATAATTGAGCCAACACTAATTGAACGGGAGGCTAATGCCGATATTCAGTGCTATCTTTCAAAGTTAAAGACGGGCCGGAGAATACGGCTCCGATGCAAGAATGTTTCTTGCAGAAAGCCGCCCACTTGTTGAAATACAGGTTCAATTTTTTCGTCTGCACGGCTTTTGCGGTTTTCTTTCGCTAATTTAGCTTTAGACAACAAAAATATTTTCAACGGCATCTAGCTAATCAGATTCAAATTTGAAAGGTGATGTTTGATGAAAATATTTTTTTTGGCTTTAATTTCGCTAGTGTGTTTTTGTCAGATGGTTTTTGCTCAAAATAAATCTTCGAAAGGATTTTCGATTTACCTGCTTCCGGCAAATATAAAACCCGGCCAGCTCTCCAAACTCAATCTAAAAAAATTGAAGCCAATCGGCAAACCATTTGTTGGTTCCGACGAAATTTTATTGTATCAAAAAGAAACTCACGAATTTCAGATAGACTTCAAAGCCTCGGAGCGTTTGAAAAAATTGATAATTCCAGTCAACGGAAAACCTTTTGCTGTTTTTATCGGTGAAGAGGCAATTTATACAGGTGCCTTTTGGACAAGCATTTCTTCACAAAGTTTTGAGGGCATTATTATTAACAAAGAAAAAGCGATTGGTAATCCGCCTTATTTTTCAAACACGGATTACCCGATTTTATCATTGGAGCTTGGCTATCCGTCGCCCAAATATTTCAAAAATGCGGATTCGCGTTCAGATTCGCGCATTTTCAAAGCCTTGCAAGATGCCGGAAAATTGTATCAAGAAGTTGAATTGGTCGTAACCTGCAAAAAAATTGTCGGCACTGGCAAGCGTCGGGCAAGTTTTATTTTTACTTTGCCTGTCGTTGCCGTAACAAAAGGCGAATTTGACGAAAAAGAGCTAACGCTTGAAATTTATGACGGTAAAATGCTGGCGGAATTCGATGCCGAAGGAAAAATGTTGATCGGCGAAAACACTAATTTCAACCAAAAGCAGGAAGTTATTCTGAAGTTGTCAAAACAAGTCGGCAAGAATAAGCCCGATTGGTTTTTAAAGGGATTCAAGAAAAAATAACTTCATTTTCAGTTTGTCGGAATCGTTTCAACTTCCTATCATAAAGCTGTGAATATATTAATGATAGCGGATGTCGTCGCACGTCCGGGCAGACGCGCCCTTTTGGATAGGATTCAAAAATTGCGTGAAGAATACAAAATTGATATTGCGACGATGAACGCCGAAAACGTCGCCGGCGGTTTTTCCATCACTCCGGCAATTGCCGATGAATTATTTGCCGCCGGCATTGATTTGATGACTTCAGGCAATCATATTTTTGACAAACAAGAAATAATTCCCTATCTCGAAAAAAATCCGCGACTGCTGCGTCCTGCCAATTATCCGCCGACTTCGCCCGGCAAAGG
>JANPDZ010000353.1:0-4966 GCA_031431735.1 Acidobacteriota bacterium
CAGTAATTTGCGAAGCAGGATGGTTTTTGGAAATAACTGCCAAAACTTTTGAGATAAGGTTATGATAACAGAGTCGAATACTCTTCGGCAAACACCCACCTTGAAGTCTTAAAGTTGCCAAAATGTTCAGTGATGTGCAGAAATGTTCAGATATTCGCTTTCAGTTGCTAACCCAAAGATGTTGGCAAAGCCACGCCGAACCCGAATTTGTCGCGCCAAAATTCAAACTAACGCGATTGAAATAATTTTGGAAATCTTTGACGTGCGCGGCAAGTAGATTTTTATAACTTTTGGCGACGGCTGTTGTTAAATCATTCTGCGAAGCCGCCAGCGGATTGGCAGTTTTTCTACCCGCAAAACCTTGATAATCAGTCGCGGCAGTCACGAACAAAATCGCTTCATCGGCGTTTTTCACGCTCGCGTATTTTTCGACCGTCGAAACTTCGCCGCCGTTGTTCAAAACACGCAGACGCGCCGCATATTTCATTCCGTTGCCATCGCTGCCGTTATTTAATTGTCCGCTCATCAGCAAACCGTTTTGCGCGTCAGCGGTCGTTTCAAATCGTTCGGGACGGTCAAGCGTCACGTCAAATGTGATTGATTTCGGTTTATCGGCAGTCAGGCGAATAATAATCGCCTGGTCAGACGCGGAAACAAAAGTTTCGCGCACTTAATTTACGCCGTTTTGCGTGTAACTGACTCGCGCCACGGCTTCGCCGAGATTGAGTTCGCGGCGGTAATTCGTGAAATTCGTTTCGCCGCCCGCGAATTTCAGACGTAAATTCCCTAAAACCTGATATGCACCGTAAGGCGCATCTTTGCCTTTGCCGCGAGCCGAGCCTAAGCCTTTTGCCGTGAAATTTTTGTAAACCAACGCTTCGGCTTCGGCATTTTTGCCTTCGAGAAGCAGACGGCGAATTTCGGGAAGATATTGCGCCGCGTCGGGTTTATCCGCGTCTTGCGGCGAGCCTGACCAGAGCGTTCCTTCGTTTAAAACGATTCTTTCTTCGCCGACACCGCCGAAAACCATCGCGCCCAAGCGTCCGTTTCCGAGCGGTAAAGATTGTGTGAATTTTGTCGCGGAAGAATCAAACCAAATCAGCAAATCGTTTGAACCGGCGGCGAGCGCAAAAATCGGAAGCACCGCCGCGACGCAAATTAAACCAGCCGTGAAAATTTTTTGAAGCATTATTGTCCGTTAAAGATTTTCAGCGCATCAATGCCGTAGCCGTCCAGAGCATCGGTGCTTGCCCGTGCAAATTTCCGGTTTCGCGTTCACGGTCGAGATAATATTTGACGGAAAAGCCTTTGTTCGTGCCGACGCAGACATCTTTCAAATAGCCATTTTCGTCGAGATGTTTGACCAAGCCGAGCCACGCTTTGCGCGCCGCCGGACCGTAGGTTTTCGCATCGAGCCAACCTTTTTTCACGCCCGTTACCATCCCGAAAGCGAACATTGCCGTGCCGGAAGTTTCTTCCCAAGATTCGGGAACGTCAATCAACTGCCGCCACAAACCGTCTTCGGTTTGATATTTGAGCAAGGATGCCATCATCGCTCGATAGCCGCGCAAAATCCGCTCGCGTTTCGGATGATTTTTCGGCAAATCGCTTAAAAGTTCCGCCATTCCTGCCGAAAACCAGCCGTTGCCGCGCGCCCAATAATACGGCGAATCGGGCGCGTGATAAAATAATCCGTTCGGTTGCTGTAATTTATCGAGATAAGCGGCGGCGGCAAGCGCGGCGCGGTCGAGATATTTTTTATCCTTCGTTGCGCGATACGCCTGCGTCTGCACCGCCGTAATCATATACATATCGTCAATCCAGTAGCGTGCTTCCGCCGTAATGCCATCGTCGGTCGGTTTTTCCCACTGCTTATCGGCAAACGGTTGTCCGAAGGTCAAATATTTGCCGTCTTTGGTCTGCATAAAAAGCTCGAGCGGAATCACGCCGATCACGCGGTAGTCAACGTGCGCTTGCGACGAAATATTTTTTGCGCCGTCGGCGGTCAAAAACCTGTCGAACTTTTTCGTCAAACGCGATTGCAGGTCTTTATCTTTTATTTCTTCGGCAACCGTTAATGCGCCATACCAAGTGCAGACTTCCGGGTAAATGAAATATTGCCGCTTGCCGCTTTGAAATTCAAAATCGCGCTTCATCCAATTTTCCGCCAGCCGCTTACCGATTTCCTTCGGCGAAGTTCCCGGCGACCAGTTACCGAAATATTTTGACTGCGCTTCGATACGCGTTCCGTTGACCAACAAAACTACAACAAATAACAATAAAGACACAGATATTTTTTTCAGCATATTTAATTACTCTATTAAATCCTTTTTGGTTTGTTAATGTATTATAAACATTCATTCAAACTCTTGCCAAATATTGACAAATAGGTTGTTTGATCCAAATAAAATTGTCCAAACATCACCGATTCGCCACCCTTGACAATGCGCCTCATAAACTTGTAATCTTTCGCTATTGCTAATATCCGATTGATTGGACGGTAAAAACCAAACTGTCCGCGAATCTTAAAGATGTGCGCAATACGCGTCAGAGTATGGCGATGACAAACACCGAGAAATTATCAGACCTTTGAAGTTGAAGTTTGATTTCAAAGGCAGTTTCGATGAAGTGTTGACTAAAGAAAATGTCCATATTTGGGCATATATTTAGATACTATGAGAAAAAGGCTAACGCTCGTTGCAAAGCGAAAAGCAGAAAAGCGGTTAACCATTGGAAAATACGATTCTAGCAAAATATTTATTTCAATGCAAAAAAAATTGCAAAGTTAAAACAATAACAAATATCAACGGAACAGCGGGACACGAAGTTGTGTAAATAGCTGTGATGCTTAACATAATCTGAGTCCTGTGTAGAACTTCAATTTATTGGCAAGCTGTTGGTCTGGCATAATTTGCAGTCTCAGTAGATCCAATTTTGGATTTTAGATTTTGGATGCGCGGATTCTCTAACAACTCGAAGCCTTCGGTTTTCGCCTAAATTCAAGATTTGGCTTGACAAAAAATCCGACATCCGACATCCGACATCCCAAATTTGGATCTACTGAGTCTAACATCTTGAGCAATAATGTATTCCATTTTTTCTACTCAGGACTCAGTTTAAATTATGGTCCTAGTCTTGTGCTAATTCTTGATAAATTTTTGCAGCTTAATAGCCTCTCGGATTTTTCATTTTCCAAATCCAGGCTGTTTCAATAATCTTTTCTAAATCGGTAAAAGCAGGCTTCCAACCGAGCAGGTTAAAGGCTTTTGAGGCATCGGCAATAAGGCGTGGCGGGTCACCTGCACGTTGCGGCTCGATTTTTACTTCGATGTTCTTTTTCGTCACGCGCCGAGCCGCTTCAATCACTTCCAGCACTGAAAAACCTTGTCCATTTCCTAAATTGATATGCGTCGAATCGTTTCCTTTTTGCAGATAATCGAGCGCACGAATATGTGCGTCCCCCAAATCCGAAACGTGAATGTAATCTCTAATGCAGGTTCCGTCCGGTGTCGGGTAATCACCGCCAAAGACAGAAACGAAAGCTCGTTCACCGGTTGCTGCAGATAACACATTAGGAATTAAATGCGTTTCGGGATCGTGATGCTCACCGCATTTTTCCGTCGCACCCGAAGCATTAAAATAACGCAAAGCGACAAATTTCAAGCCGTAAGCCGTATCATAAGATTCCAAAATACGCTCAGTCATAAATTTTGACCAACCGTATGGATTTACTGGTTTTTGTGGATGTGTTTCGTCAATCGGGATTCTTTGCGGATCACCGTAAGTCGCGCAGGTCGAAGAAAATACGACGTTTTTTACTTCTGATTCAAGCAAAACATTGAGCAGATTATTGGTCTGTACGGTATTGTTTTCAAAATATTTTGCCGGATTGGTGAACGATTCGCCGACATACGCATACGCCGCAAAATGAACGCAGGATTTGATTTCGTGTTCCCGCACAATTTGTTTGACCAATTCTTTATCGCTGATATTTCCCTGATAAAAAGGCACATCTCTCGCCAAAGCCTCGCGATGCCCGTAAACCAAATTATCCAGGACGACAACCTTTCTACCCTGTGCCCGTAATAATTCGACAGTCGCGCTACCGATGTATCCTGCCCCGCCGGTTACCAAAATTGACATTAACTTTGCTCCCTTAAAAACTGTTTTATAAACTCAACTTCAAATACCCGAACGCCGCCGCGCAGGACGATGAACCCGTAAAAATATACGGGCGATGGTCTGTTTGTTTTTCATAAGTTTACGCGATACTTTGAGTTGCCGAGTGAGCGTCCTTTTCTCCTAAAATAGCAACCGTCCCGCCACTGCCAATGGCGTTAAGTTAAGCAAAGTCCAACAAACGCGGAACGCACTTTGTTGAAATGTGCATAAATGAAGGCTTTCAACAAAGTGCGTTCCGCGTTTGTTGGACATCTTGCGCCAAGCCCTTAACTTAACGCCATTGCCCGCCACTGTCGCCCTCCGTCAGGTGCGCTCCGTGAAGCTTTTCCGAAAGCGGAATAACTCATTTGCGATTCATACATCAATTGCCTGAGTCCAATACTAAATTTACAATTCGCGTCCGATAACAAAAACCCAAACTCACCTTTTCCTCAAAAACACTTTTAACTTGACTACGATCAAAATCCAGACTACAAAAAATTGATAAAGCCATTCCTCAAGAAAAATCTTCAAACTATCAATCGATACTAAAAGTTTCATTGCAGACCACCTCTTCCTCCGCTTGAACAATCAACTACAACACACTTTCAACTAAATCCAACCTACTTCAAAGCTAATAACCTTCATTCCCGATATTTAAAAAACCTATCTTATGAGCCACTCCAAAAACCCTTATTTGATAGAAAAATCGTTCAATCGCTGAATTTGTAGTTTTGTAAGTCATTGAAAACAAAGAATCTCAAAAATGGTAAAATTCAATTTTAAGACCCAAAACTGCTAAAAA
>JANPDZ010000354.1:0-2812 GCA_031431735.1 Acidobacteriota bacterium
TACGACGACACCGAACCGAGCGAAAAAGTAAAAATTTACGATAAAGGCATTGAAGTAACGAGCCGCGAAGGCGTTTACGATACTTTGGTGCAATACCGCACGGGCGATATGCTGTCGCCGAAACTGGAACAAACCGAAGCCTTAAATCTTGCCGCACAGCATTTTATTGATTGCGTCAAGAATGATAAAAAGCCTTTGACGGACGGAGTTTCGGGGCTAAACGTCGTGCGTATCTTGGAAGCCTCCGAAGTTTCGATAAAAAATCAAGGGAAACTGATTACACTTTGATTGAGTGCTGTGTTAATTAGAAAGAAAAAACTACTGAAATAATTAATATTTGATAATGAATAATTGATAAAGCCATTTAGAAACGCCAAATTTATCAAATATCAAATATCCATTATCCATTATTTCAGCAGTTAAATTTTGCACATTGCGCCGCCTAAAATCTGATGAGCGAAACGATTTTTACCGAAGAATATTTAAGAGAAAATTACATTCGTCTGAACAACGTCAAACTCGGCGCGGACGTAAAAATCTTTTCGTTCGTCAATGTCTACGGCTGTGCGATTGGCGACGGCTCGAAGATCGGCGCGTTTGTCGAGATTCAGAAAAACGCCAAGATAGGTAAAAACTGCAAAATTTCGAGCCATTCGTTCATTTGCGAAGGCGTGATTATCGAAGACAATGTTTTCATCGGACATGGCGTGATGTTCACCAACGACAAATATCCGCGGGCAACCAATCCGGACGGTTCGGCGCAAACCGAAGAAGATTGGGAAGTTGTCCCGACGCTCGTTAAAAAAGGCGCGAGCATCGGTTCGGGCGCGACCATTATCGCGGGCGTCACCGTCGGCGAAAACGCAATCGTTGGCGCAGGCACGGTCGTTACAAAAGACGTTCCACCAAAAACGATCGTCGCGGGCGTTCCGTCGCGGGTTTTTCGTAAAGTAGAGTAATTTTTTAACGCAAAGGCACAGAGACGCAAAGAGCGCAAAGTTTCAAAACATTTGCCTTAAAAATTTTTGCGTCTTTGCTACTTCGCACCTTTGCGTTAAAAGGTTTTATAATAAAAATCAATGTGCGGAATCGCCGGATTAATTCATCAAAATCCCGAAAATCTAATCGGTCAGATGCTCAAAGCAATCGAGCATCGCGGCTTTGACGACGAAGGCGTTTTTGTTTCAAACAAATTCGGCAAAGACACGTTAAAGCTCGGTCTCGGACATCGCCGACTTTCAATCATTGACACCTCTTCCGCCGGACATCAGCCGTTTTTTTCCGCCGACGGGCGTTATGTGATCACTTATAACGGCGAACTTTACAATTATCTTGAGATCAAAGCCAAACTCCAAGCAAAAGGCTACAAATTCAAAACCGATTGCGACACCGAAGTTTTAATCAACGCCTTTCAGGAGTGGCAAATCGATTGTTTGCCGCGCCTGAACGGAATGTTCGCGTTTGCCGTCTGGGACGAACAGGAAAAAACTCTGACGATCGTGCGCGACCGCGCCGGTATCAAACCGGTTTATTATGCGCGCATTGGCGAAAAATTCGTTTTCGCGTCGGAGATCAAAGCGATTCTGGCTTCAAAACTGATTCGCGCCGAACTCGATCATGAAGGCTTGCATCAATTTTTGACTTTTCTCTGGACAGTTCACGAAAAAACGCTTTTCAAAGGGATTTACCAGTTGCCGCCCGCTCATTTTCTGGTCTGGAAAAACGGCGAAATAAGCGTGAACGAATGGTGGGATTTGGATCTTTCGCGCGAAGAACACGGAAAATCGGAAGATTTCTGGCGCGAACAGGTTTTGGAAACTCTCGACAAATCCGTCGAAATGGAAATGATTGCGGACGTTCCGCTTGGCGCATTTCTTTCGGGCGGCGTTGATTCTTCTTCAATCGTTGCGTTGATGACCAAGCATACGAAAAAAGTTTCGACCTACACAACCGGAATTTCGGCGGAAGATCTGCAGTTTGACATTATTCCCGACGATGTGGAATGGTCGCGGCGCGTCGCCGAACTTTTGCCGGTTGATTATCACGAAACTCTACTCACGCCTGATTTGACCGAACTTCTTCCGAAACTCGTTTATCATATGGACGCTCCCGTGATTGATATGGCGATTCCGTCGTTTTTAATCAGCGAACAGGCGCGCGTCACGCAAAAAGTAATGCTCAGTGGAATGGGCGGCGACGAAGTGTTTGCGGGCTATCCGCGTCAAATGGCGATGCAGATTGCCGGATTGACGGACTTTATTCCGTCCGCCGTGAGACGTCCGCTGATGAAAACGCTTGATTTGATGCTTTACGGCGGCGTCAAAGGACGCTTGACCGCACATCTTCGCAACGCGAAAAAGTTTGTGCGAAGCGCGGCGATGGATTTTGAAAATCGCTATCTCGGATTTGGAACTTATTTTACCGATGAGATGAAAGTGCGGCTTTATGCTGACAATCTGCGCGATTCGATGAAGGATTTTGACGCTTACGCACAGCACAAAAAATTCTTTGAAAACTGTCGTGACGCGGCACCCTTAAATCGGCTTTTATACGTTGATTTCAAAACTTTTATGCCCGCGCTGAATTTGGACACGACCGATAAAACTTCGATGGCGGCAAATTTGGAAGTGCGCGTTCCTTTTCTTAATCACGAACTCGTTTCCTTGACCGAAAGAATTCCCGCCGGGCTAAAGATCAAAGGCCTGAAAAGAAAATATATTCTGAAAAAAGCGGCGGAAAGTCTTTTGCCGAAGGAAATAATCTGGCGCAAAAAAGCCGGATTCGGTGCGCCGATTCGCTCTTGGCTGAGAAC
>JANPDZ010000355.1:0-2205 GCA_031431735.1 Acidobacteriota bacterium
TAACCAAGTTGCTCACTTTCAGCGAGCTCATGACTTTTCTGAATCAACGTAGGGTTTCATTCGCTTCACTCATTACACCCTACGCTATTATATTTGTCACCTTCGGCGACATCAGAAATTCAAGTTGCGTAACATGAGTTAGTAATTGTTTAGGTCTTTAGACTTTGGTCTTAATTTCTAACCTACACACTAAATTTTCAGCCTTTTGATCCTATCGGGTTTAATTTCGATAAAAACCAAAGTCCCAAGCCCCAATCAGTTACAAACAATTATGCTGATGCCTTTGAACCGAGCATTTCCTGTATGGCAATGCCGATGTCAGCCGGTGATTCGACAACACGGATGCCGGCTTCGGTCAATGCCTTCATCTTTTCAGCGGCTGTTCCTTTGCCACCCGAAATGATCGCGCCGGCGTGTCCCATTCTTCTTCCGGGCGGTGCGGTTTGTCCGGCAATGAATGCAACGATCGGTTTCGTGACATTTTCTTTGGCGTACGCCGCCGCGTCTTCTTCGGCAGTTCCGCCGATTTCGCCGATCATAATGATCGCATCGGTTTCGTCGTCGGCTTGAAATAATCTTAAAGCGTCAGTATGTGTCGTGCCGATGATCGGGTCGCCGCCGATGCCGATCGCGGTTGATTGTCCGAGCCCGAGCGCGCTCAGTTGTCCGACCGCTTCATACGTCAATGTGCCCGATCGCGAAACCACGCCGATCCGTCCTTCTTTGTGAATATGTCCCGGCATAATCCCGATCTTGCATTTGCCGGGCGAGATGATTCCGGGACAATTCGGCCCGATCATCCGCGTTTGTTTATCGCGCAGAAATTCTCTGACCGCAACCATATCCGCAACCGGAATGCCTTCGGTAATGCAAACGACGAGCGGAATGCCTGCCGCCGCCGCTTCCATGATCGCATCAGCCGCAAAAGCGGGCGGAACATAAATAACCGAAGCATTCGCGCCTGTCTCACGAACCGCGTCCGCAACCGTATTGAAAACGGGAATGCCTTCGTGGGTTGTGCCGCCTTTGCCGGGTGTCACGCCGCCGACGACATTGGTGCCGTAATCAATCATCTGCAACGTATGAAAAGTTCCTTCTTTTCCGGTAATGCCTTGGACTATAAGGCACGTATTTTTATCAACTAAAACGCTCAAAACTTGTTTCTCCTGAATAAAATTATCTTAATTAACTCGCCTTATGCGATTTAAGAAATATTACCGCAAAGGACGCTCGTGGACGCAAAGTTTTTTGAAATATCGTTTGACAACTCTTCATTTTCAATCGAAGCATTCTTTTTTGAATGAAAAAGAGAAGAGTTTTTGGACGTTTTAATCGGAAAAGAATTTAATCCCCCCTTTTATCAATCCTTTTTTACTTTGCGTCCTTTGCGTCCTTGGCGGTGAAATTTTTCCGACCCGCGTAAAGTAAGTTAATTAAAACGAATGAAAGTAATAGATTGCAAGTATAACACGAGGCACGTTTTCAAATGCAATCTGCAAAATTAAAACTTTAACGAAACTTTCCCGATAACAATTACGTTTCCAATAACGTCTAACTTTTCAGGCATCAATTTCCTACAATTTATATCTTTCATGAGTTTTATGAGGCAATTATATTCATTTTATTTTGACGCATTTTGGATCGCGGTCAAATCAATTTTAGAGCATAAACTCCGCGCTTTTCTGACCTTGATCGGAATCATTATCGGCGTTGCTGCGGTCGTCGTCGTCGGCGCTTCGATCAGCGGTTTAAAAACTTACGTGATTGACAAGGTTTCTAAAGTTCTCGGTTCAAACCATTTTATGATCACGCGGATGGCAAATACGGGAAGGATTTCCGACGAGGAATTTGAACGCCGCAACCGCCGCAACAAAGATGTGCTTTGGGAAGAATACGAATATGTCTGCGACAACTGCAAAATGTGTTTCGCGATTGGCGCATCAATGAATGCCGGCGCGGAAATCAATCAGGACGGAATCGAAATGCCGTCGGTCAGAATCATCGGCCACACGGCAAATATGGTTGACATCGAAGACAAAACCATTAACCCCGGACGTTTCTTTTCTGATTCAGAGGTCGAGCGTTCCGCGAAAGTTTGCGTGCTCGGAACTGATGTGCAGGAAAAATTCTTTCCGAATCAGAATCCGATCGGGCAAACGATCAGGGTGCGCGGCGTGCCTCTGCAAATTATCGGTATTGAAGAAA
>JANPDZ010000356.1:0-10308 GCA_031431735.1 Acidobacteriota bacterium
TTTTAGCAGTTTTTGGTCTTAAAATTGAATTTTACCATTTTTGAGATTCTTTGTTTTCAATGACTTACAAAACTACAAATTCAGCGATTGAACGATTTTTCTATCAAATAAGGGTTTTCGGAGTGGACTCATTATCTATACGTTTTCAAAAATAATTTTACTTTTACTTAGAGTAAAACATTACTGAGCGGCATAGTTATTGCTTAGTTGAAATTTATTAGTGTTTGTAAGAAGTTTGCCCGCGAAGGCGAAAGACACGAAAAAGAAAATTAAATTCAATCATTATCGCTTTATTTTAGCGTCTTTTCGCCTTCGCGCGCAAACTTCTTCTTTTCTAAGCTACGCAATTTTTAGACCGCTCAGTAATGAGAGTAAAACTAAAGTCAAGTTAATATGTCCTTATCCATTTGCCGCTTTTAAATAGTCAAAACCAACCGCCTTTGACATCTTTCAAAACAACCTGCGCCGTGTTGTGTCCCGAAGCGGCGAAAACTCCGCCGCCGGGATGGGTTGACGCGCCTGTTAAATAGAGATTTTTGATCGGCGTTTTGTAGGCACTCATTTCGGGCAAAGGTCGGAAAAGAAACATCTGGTCGAAATCCATTTCGACGTGCATTACGTTTCCTCTTAATAAACCAAGTCTTTGTTCCAGATCGAGCGGTGATTGCACAAATCTGTCAATGATCGAATCTTTGACGTTCGGCGCGTAGGAATTTACCACATCAATCAGTTTATCGGCTTCGCGGTCTTCGATGTCTTTCCAGTTTTCACCGTTTGATAATTCATAAGGATAATATTGTCCCCAAATAAAGAGCGTGTGTTTTCCTTCGGGCGCGAGCGTGTTGTCCACCGACGAAAAGGTCATCGCCAATGCACCCGGATTGCGCGACGGAATGCCGTTTAAGAAGTCGGCGTAAGCGTGGTCGAGATAATCGAGCCTTGGACACATCAATTGCAAACCGTGATGACAATCCGAGGCTTTGCCGCCATTTGGCGCAGACAAATAATCGGGCAATTCCGAAACCGCACAGCGCACGATCATTCCGAAACCGTTGCCGATTCTCACATTTTCAATTCTATCCGCTAAACCTTCGGGCAGATTTTCTTTACCGATAAGTTTGAGAAATGTTGTGTGAACGTGCGCGTTTGAAACAATGCGCGTTGCCGTGATGCGCGTCCCGTCTTTGAGTAAAATTCCGCCTGTTTCATTGTTTTTAACTTCAATCTTTTCGACCTCGGCGTTTAATAAAATCTCGCCGCCGTGATGTTCCAGACATCGCGCCATCGCTTGCGTGAGTGCGCCGGAACCGCCTTTGGGTCGTTTGACTCCGCTTTTATGGATCATCGAATGCCAGCCGAGAAAATCGCCCGTCGCCATTGCCGACGGCGGCGGTCCCGATTGCGCCGCGAGCCACGCCATCGCCGCGCGTAAGCCTTCGTGTTTGAAAGTTTGTTTGACTAACGCGCCGTACGAAGTCATCAATTTGCGAACCATATCCGCCGGATTTTTCGACTTTGTGCCGAAAACCAGATGCCGTCCGAGATTCATCATGGTCGGCGGTTTGAGGAATGCCTTAAAGACGCCTTCGTTGAGGTTTTCCCACTCGGTCACGAATTTTTTGTAGCGCTCGGCATCTTCGGGCGAAATGCGCGCGATGGATTCGCAGGTTTTATCAACGTCCTTCCAAAAATAGATCGCGCCTTCGCCATCAGGTAGCGGCGCAAACGCAAACGGGTCGCAGTCAATATATTCAAGCCCGAATTTCTCCAACTCCAAATCCTTCACGACCGGCGTCAGATGAATCATAATATGCGCGCTCGATCCGACATCAATCTTATAACCTTCAATCAGATCGTCCTCGGTACAAACCGCGCCGCCGACAATATGCCGCCGCTCAATGACAATCACTTTCAACCCGCTTTTCGCGAGATAACAAGCACACGTCAACCCATTGTGTCCGCCGCCGATCACGGCAACATCGTAAGTTTTTGAATTTTGATTCATTTAGATTATCCTGAAATCTGTTTCTTGAAGATTATCAGAATAAGGTTGGTTGTTGAAAAGAGGAAACTGTCTGTGGCGCCTGAAAAACAAAATCGTTCGCTTCGTTTTTCGTCAGAATTACGATGCGGTTGGTGTTTGTGCCTTTTTGATTGTTTTTTACGCCCCAGCAATTAGCGGTTTTTGTAAAGTTTTGCGCGTTTATGAGAATACAATCGGCAATAAAACCGACTTCAGATGCGATTTTAACAACTTCATTTTCGAGTAAAAGATTGCCTTTGCGAATCTCTCCGACTTCAAATGCAATCACGCCCGAAGGCTTTAACACACGATAAAATTCTTGAAAGGCAGACTGCATTTTGTCGAGCCAATCGGTTAAATTTCTAATTTGCCAAAGGGCGTTTTCTTCAATTTCAACCTTCGCAAACCACATTCGCAACCAATTGTCCTGACGGTAATTCACGATGTCTAAAAACGGCGGTGACGTAACAATTAAATCAACAGTATCGGTTTCAATTTCAGGTGTCGAATCAGCCGAGCCGATGTTTATTTGAAACTGATGTTTTCCAAAATTTCGAGATAACTTATTGCGTAATAATTGGTGCGATTTGCGATAAAGAATTTCTTTTGTGTTTCGGTATTCGGGTGTTGCCCCACGCTTTTCGTTAATTCTTTGCTGTGATTTAATGGAAGCGGCTTGATTTGGTGGCAAAGTATAAACCGAGAAAAAACCTTTGGAATGTCCTGTTAAACGATTGCACGCAACCATTTCGAGCCATCCATCAACTTTGTCAAACTCTTTATTTTGCCGGCGCATTGCAAAATACTCGCGCCAACCTAAAATCTCGGAAAGCGTTTGCGGATGAAAGAAAACAAGAAGTTCCGACACGCCTTCGAGGTTTTCTTTCAAAGAAATCTCGTCCAATCTTTGTTTGATTTCAAAGATATTCGGCGGCGAAAGACGTGGTGCGGTCAAGATTTCGGATAACGGATTAACATCGTTTCCAATAACTTTCCGCCCAAGCAAATTCGCTTCAATCAAAGTCGTTCCGCGTCCGAGAAACGGGTCATAAACGACATCGTTTTCTCGTGTTAGTCGTTCGATAAAAAACTTCGGCAGTTGCGGCTTGTAGCAAGCGCGGTAGGAAATCTCGTGAATCGAATGACCGTCGCGTTGTTTTGCCGTCCAAAATTCGTTTTGATACACAGGCACAATCTTTTCGCCAAAATTTCTTTTTTCAATAATTGTCTTTTCGCCAAACTCTGCAAAATTCGCAAGTTCGGCGTGAAATGGACTCAAAGCAGACGGGGTGTTAGTTGTGCTTGTTGTTTTAATCATTCAATTTCAAAACAATCCGTTAGTGTTTAAGGGTACATAACAAGATTGTTTCATAAATGCAACAAGCCACAACACTCGAAACATTTCTTACATAAAAGTCATAACTAAACTTGTACTAAATGTTGGAAATACTTATTCTTAATCGGATAAGGAGAAGAAAATGGCAGAAGTTCAAAGACATGGATTTGATTTTGAAAATTGGGTTAAAGAAACTTTCTTTGAAAAATTTGACGTTATTTACACGGAAAAATGGGACATTTCCGCCGAAGCTAATTCGCTTGAAATTGTTCTCAAAGAAGTTCGGAATTTACCTGTTTCGATAAAAACCTGCAAGAATAATTCGCCGATTGCGTTGGGTGATGCGCTTCGGCAGTTTAGAAACGACGAAGATTTTCTTTTGATTGTCGGGTTTTGGGAACAAAGCGGAATTAACAAAAACATCGTTTCAGCTGAAGCTGTAAAAGTTATAGCGAAAGATTGGAGAAAATTGTTTGAGCCTTTAACAGAAAGTGATTTAAAACTTTTGGATTCAACTATTAAAAACAGAGAATTGCATTACGGCGAAGTCAGGAAAGCAGCTAAAGAAATTAAGAAATCCTTTCCGCCGACGAAAATTGTTTTGAATCCGAAAATTGATTCAAAAATTCAACGGCGACTGCAATGCAGTTTGCCGTTTAGTATATTTTGGAATAATATCGTTAAAAAGGAGTATTATCGAAATGCCGAATGTTCGCTTTTCGGTGAGCGTGTTCCGAATCCGTTCGTTTCAGGACGGAGAATTTTCAAGTCGAAGCCGGAACTTGATTGAATAAACTTGCTTGAGTTTTCTGCAAACGGCTTTCGGCGATGTCAATATATTTTTGTTCGATTTCGATTCCGGCAAAGTTACGGTTGAGATTTTGGCAGGCTAAAGCCGTCGTTCCCGAACCGAGAAACGGGTCAAGAACTAAATCGCCTTCGCGTGTGGCGGAAAGCACAAGCATTTCAATCAATTTTATCGGTTTTTGCGACGGATGCCCGACTTTTTCTTTTGAGGAACCTTTTAAACTCGGAACGCGCAAAATATTCGTCGCGTATTTTCCTTTTTCAAGATGTGTTTTTCGCGCGTCTAAATCTTTATAGCGTTTGTCTTTGAGATATTGTTTGATTGTTTCGTCGTCGTAGGAAAGTCGCACAGCATCTTTGTCAAAATAAGGCTTTGCATCTTTCGATTTACGAAGCACGAGAATCATTTCATAGCAGGGCGTAAAACTGTCGTAACGCTCGTTATAACCAACGGCTCGGTCCCAAATCAGCATATCGTGAAACTGTAATTTGCGCGTCGCCATCGAACAAACGTGAAGCCATAGATGTTCGCGTTTGCCGAGCTGTCCGAAGATAAAAAATAGTCCGTCTTCCTTCAAAACGCGGGCGGATTTTTTAATCCAATCTTCCGTCCAATTAAGATAATCTTCTTCCGTTTGCCATTGATTGTCCCAATCTTCGCCGAGCAAAACCTGAAAATACGGCGGATCGGCAATAATTGTTTGAAAGGTCTTATCGTCAAACATATCGAGTTTTTCGCGGCAATCACCTTGATAAATTTTCGCGCAGTTATGTGAGTTGTTTTCCATATTTTTCTCTTCCAACATAAGTGTCGTAGATATATTGAAGTTCCAACACAAAATCGTTGTCGCCTTCATCTATGCCTTCATCTTCCAGTAAATTCACGATGGCGGCTTCAACTACATCGTCTAAATATTCCAGATTATTTTGAATAACCTTGATTGCCCGATCTTTCGTTAATTTTGTCATATTTCATCTCTCCAATTTTGTTTTGACATATTAACGTACCGCCGCAGATTGTCAATAATATTTTTCAAAAGCGGTCATTAAGGTTTATTTTTGAATAATTATCGCAATATATCTAATCGAATTTATCAAACAAAAGCAAATTAAAATTGCCGAACGAAAAGCAAAGGTAGCAAAGCGATTTACCTCTGCTTTACGTTTCAAAAAGACAACGCGGACGATAAAGATTCGGACGATTATGGCACTGAACAGAAACTTTATCTTAAAAGTTCGGATTTGCCGTAAATTAAAGGCAATAGGACGCGGACAAACGCGGATTAAGCGGATTTTCGCGGATGTTTTAAACATTAAATCAAATCCGCGTTTGTCCGCGTCCCACTTCTTATGTTTTTAAAAAGCTTCTTTAATTTTCACCTAAACGATTTTCGAGTTCGATCAGTTTTTCGATAAATGCTTTTCGCTTTATGTCAGCAAACGGATTTGCTTGCTGAATTGTTTGGAAAAGTTCCCACGAATCTTCGCTGACGAGCCGTGCCGCTTTTATAAGCTCTTCGTAGGAAACGGTCGCAAGTTCGGAATCAACGACGTGCAGTTCATCGAGCGCGCGGGCGACAAAATGCGTCAGGGCTTGAACGTGCGCCATTTCGCGGTCGTGCGCTTCGGGTGATTTTTCAAAGACTTGCAGTTTTAACTTTTTGACTAAAAATTGTTTGATTTGTTCGCCTTTGTCGGTTCGGATTAGACATAGCGCAACGCGCATTCCGGCAATTCCTTCGCGTCCGCTCTGTGGCCCGAAAAGCGGGTGTGTGCCGATGATCTCGACCGATTCGGGTAAAATCTCACGCATTAATTCAAGCGGTTTCATTTTCACCGAACAAACGTCGAAACACATCGCATCGGAGCGCAAAAACGGAACAGTGCGCTTTAGAACAGTTTCAAAACTTTTCAGCGGAACCGCGAAAATAACGATCGGTTTGCCGGCAACCGTTGGAAATTCGCGCCAATTGACGCCGATCTTTTCGGCTTCAATTTGTCGGTCAGTGGTGTCGCAAACCGTCACGTCGAAAAAAGGCGCGAGATGCTGCGCCATAAATTGCCCGAATTGTCCGAAGCCGATGATTCCTATTTCAGTCATCTTAAATTTTAGATTGCGGATTTTGGATTTCGGATTCGAAATCCGCGCCGAAAATCAATTTTTTAATCTCGTCGATCTTGCCGAGCGCGGCTTCTTCGCCGAGTTTGATAAATTCGTCCATTTTGCCAATTTCGTCGGGACGAAGATGCGCGATTTTCGGAATGATGACGACATCTGCGCGGTAATGCTGACTTTTTCCGGCGTTGCGCAAGAGCATCATCGTTGATTGGAAAAGAACGCCGAGAAAGGTCGTCGGTAAATTCCAATAGGTCGCGCCGCAAGCGTTGACATCAACTGCGATGATGATTTCCGCACCCATTTTTTTGACGGTTTTGGCCGGCACGAGCGAAACCACGCCGCCGTCAATCAGATTCTTTCCTTCGTGTTCGACCGGAACGAAAACGCCCGGAATCGCGCAGCTTGCCCGCAACGCGGTTGCCAGATCGCCTTTATCTTTAAAGACGACTTCTTCGCCCGTTTCGAGCGCACAGGCAACCGCCGCAAACGGAATCGGCAGATCTTCGATGTTTTGAAAGGGCAGACTTTTCTGGAGTAGTTCGCCCATCGGCGCGTTTGAAAGCAAGCCTTTTGCCGAATACGGAAAGCCCGAAACCTTGAACCAACTCATTTTTTTACCGATTTCGATAATTTGGTCAACATTTAAACCACAGGCGAAAGCCGCGCCGACGATCGAACCGGCACTCGTTCCGGCGATAAAATCTATCGGAATTTTGTGTTCGGCGAGAACCTTTAAGACGCCGAGATGCGCGAAACCACGCGCCGCGCCGCCCGAAAGTGCCAAACCGATTTTTTTTCGTGTCATAATCTTAAAGTTCCAAGTTCCAAGTTTCAATTTCCAAGTTTTTTTGTTTTGAGTTCCGATTTTTTTGTTACAATACTCCGGTTTTTAAGACTTTTTTAACTTGGAACTTGGAACTTGGAACTTGAAACTCAGCCGTCATTGATTTTAACCGTTGTTTGTGGAAAACTTAAATCGCAAAAATGACTCTGCACGAATCGTTACAATTTCAGCGTCCGACAACTAGCGCAGACATCGCGGCGGGTGAACGGGTGTGTCCGGTTTGTTCGCGTGAAACGAATGATGAATTTGTTCCGTTGCGCGTCCTCGGCGAAGATATTCAAAAACTGATTCGGGCAAACGCGTCCGACACGAATATTTTTGAAGCCGTCTGTGCCCGTTGCGTGCGGCTTTTTGAACGCGCCAAAGACCAGATAATTCAAGGCGCGGCTTTGCAAAAAGATGGTTCACGCGTTTTGTCAACACCTCTGCGGCTTGATTCTGACGAGCGTTTTACGGGCAAAGGTGTGACGATCGCGTTTCTTGATTCGGGATTTTATCCGCACGTTGATTTGACGACGCCGAACAATCGGATTATCGGTTATCGAAATATGATGGCGAACGACGGCGATGTCACAACGCTCTTTCAGGCGGATGTCGCGAGCTGGCACGGAATGATGACATCGGTCGTCGCCGCCGGGAACGGTTCGCTTTCAAACGGATTTTATCGCGGAATCGCGCCCGAATCCGACGTTGTTCTCGTCAAACTGGCGCGCACGGGCAGAATCACCGAGCAGAATATCGAAGACGGACTCGAATGGATCTTGTCGAACCGCACAAGGTATAAAATCAAAATCGTCAACATTTCGGCAGGCGGCGATTTCGAGCAAAGCTATCTGCACGATTCACTTTCGCAGACGGTTGAGGAATGCGCCAAACAAGGTTTGACAATTGTTTGCGCGGTCGGCAATGCGGGACATCTTCCGACTCATCCGGTTTTTCCGCCGGCGAGTGCGCCTTCGTGCATCGCGGTCGGCGGGCTTGACGATAATAATTCGATCAATCGGGCGAAACGCGGAATGTATCGCTCAAGTTATGGGCCGACTTTGGACGGACTTCAAAAACCCGAAGTCATCGCGCCTTCGATCTGGGTTCCCGCGCCGATCTTGCCGAATACGCCGACGGCGAGCCAAGCGGATCTTTTGGAAACACTTGACAAAGCAAATGACGACGAACTGCACGAAATAATCAGAGAAAATCAAGGCGTTGACGATGAACTCGATGCCGCGCTCGACCGTCCCGTGCATTCGATCCGCCAAATCATCGCACTCAAGATCCGGCGCGAAAGCGTCATCACAAAAAATTACAAATATGTTGACGGTACATCTTTCGCCGCGCCGATAGTTTCGAGCGTGATTGCCCAGATGCTTGAAGCGAATCCGAAGTTGACGCCGCAACAAGTCAAAAGAATTCTCATTTCAACCGCTGAACGCCTGCCGCATTACGAAGTTGACCGTCAAGGCTGGGGTGTCATTGACCCGCGCCGCGCCGTTGAAAAGGCTTTGGAGTTTGACGGATAATTTCAGGAAATTAATTTAGCTGAAGCGTGGACATAATTCATTTCCAACAAAAATCAATTACAAAGTAAAAGACCAAAAGTAATGAGATATTTTGTTTTCGTTCAGAGTACAAACGCGGAACGCACTTTGCCTGCCCGCCAGCGAAGCGCGGCGGGCACCCGCTGAAGGCGTGGACTCTGAACGAAAACAAAACACCGTGAAGCCGTTGATTCATTTAATATGTCCTTAATTATCTTTTGATAATCTTCAGTTTTATTTTGACCAAGCGCAGAGAAACCGAACAGCGAAAGGCTTACGATGAGAAAAAAGGAATTTATGAAAAACTTTTCATAAATTCCTTTTTTCTGGCATTTGACCGTTACCAAACATTATTCTATTCAAATGCCTGATCGTTATTTCTCTCTTGAATTAGCGGGCGGACGACCTGTTTTGTCGAGTGTCGGCGAGACTTTTGGGGTTGCGCTCGGCGCTGTCGGCGTCGCGGTGACCGACGGTTTCGGCGTTGGCGTCGGCGTCCCCATTATATTGGTGTTGCCGATGTTGGCGTTGGCGTTCGGGCTCGGACTCGGGCTCGGACTCGGTTTTGGCGTCGGCGTCGGCGTTTTGATATTCGTGCTGACATTGAAATTGGTGTTGATGTTAAAATTTGAATTGCTCGTAATACTGACATTGCTCCCGCCGAAATTGAGATTGGTACTCAGATTTGTGTCGGGCGGATTGGTGTTGATATTCCTCATATTTTTATTGTTTGACGAATCTTCACTTCGCAAAAGCCAAAAAAGTCCGAGAACGAACGCGAGCAGTGTCAGCGTTCCGAAAATCGTCACCGCGACGACCTTGCCCGTGCTCGATTTTGGCGGCAGCGGTTGATACGGCGGAATGTTGCGGGCGCGGACATTCTGTTGCTCTTTTTTCTCGTCGTTCATCGGAATAACAATGCGCGGTGCTTCGCTGCGGTCGATGTCCGGTTGCGGTTCGGGGTCGAGAATATCCTTCGGCGGTTTGTAGCGAACCATCGTGTCTTCGCCCGGATCATCGTCCGGCGCGGCGTGGCTGTCGCTTGGCATTTCCGTAAAATTCGGCTGGTTTTCGTCAACCAAAGGCGCACCGTCTTTGGTGCAAAAACGCAGAATTTCTTCATCGTATCGGGTTTCACAAGTAGGGCAGAATTTCATATTGTCTGTTTTTCCAAACGTCTTTTTTGATTTTCAAGAACAATTGACGCTCTCCCGCCAACGCTTTAGCGTATGGCGTGAGATTCTTTAGCAACTCATAGCCCAACGGCTTTAGTTTGCGCTAAACGGGTAAGTCCTGCCCGTTGCAAAATTACTTGAGACGAAACAATATCACGATGATTTTTATAACCACAACTCAAACAATGATGATGACGAACAGCCAGAGTTTTCTTGACTGTTTCGCCACAGATACAGGTTTGACTTGTGCCGTTCGGATTTACTTTTATCAGTTTCTTGCCAGCGTTTTCAGCTTTGTAAGTCAACTTTTGAAAAAAGATATTCCAAGCTACATCGTGTATTTGTTTTGCCAAAATGCCTTTGCTCATTCCGAGAATGTTCAAATCTTCAATCGCAATCACATCAAAGTCTTTGACCAATCGGGTAGAAACTTTATGAGCAAAATCGTTCCTCTGATTCTTGATTTGAG
>JANPDZ010000357.1:0-5619 GCA_031431735.1 Acidobacteriota bacterium
TATATAGTAAATTTGAGCTAAAAACACTAAAATAAGCCTGAAATCGTCCGATTTTGACACCGAAAGCCATAGAATTAATTCGAGTTTATAAGTAACTTATTGAAAATAGCTGACTTAGATTTACGCGACACGCTCTAAGTAGGTGATAAGAAATTTTGCGACATTATGGTTGCTCCGCAGTAACGCATTTATGCGTGAGAAACCGCTGCGCGTGCGCCTCGCGGTTTCACGGCTGAAGCCGTTACTCTGAACTTTTCAAAATATCTCAGAACATTTGCTCACCTGCTTACCTGACCCAACTTTTAAAGGAAAAAACGATTGGCATTTTTTGATGCCAATCATTTTTCCTTACAGAACGTGTTTTTACTATTTCGAGGATTGAGCCTTTGCTTTCTCGCGCAAATCACTGATCACTTTTTTCATTTGTTTTGATTCAACATCATTCGGCTTGCTGTTTTTTAAGTAGGTCTCAAGTTCATCCGCCGCTTCGGTATATTTTTTCATATCGTTGGCATAAAGCTGAGCTAGCTCTTTGTGAATTTCAGGAACACTAACTTTTGCCAATTTTTTAGCCAGAAGAAGATGTTTCTCTGCGTTTACAAAATTGCCGTCGGATCGTTCAACTTTTCCAAGAACAAAGAGAACCTGCGTTGAAGATGGAGCTAGAGTAAAAGATTGATTGAGCGCGGCAAGAGCAGCTTTATAATAATCTTTGCCCAGATTGTAAAGAGAATAGCCCAGATAATAAAAAGAGGTCGCACTTTTGGGATTAACTTCCGCTGCTTTGTAAAAGAATCGCGCTGAATCCTCGTATTTCTTCATAATAAAAAGCTCTTTGCCTAGACGATGTAGAGCCAAATAATAATTAGGAAACAGTTCGACAGCCTTGTTTAATCCGACAATAGCTTCAGAGGCACGCTTGTCGGAAAAATCTTTTATCGCCTTGTCATATATTTTTTTTGCTTCCTCCGGAATTTCTTGAGCAAAAATCACTCCTATTTCGCTATCGGCAAGACTTCCTTTTTTGGGCAGCAAATAGAAATCCAAAAACATGAAGGCGTTCCCGTTTCCCGATCCCGTTGTAGTAAATGTTTCAATTTTTACCGATTGTGACTGGTCAACAAGATCATACCGAAAAGGTGAAACTTTTACTGTCCAGTTCCCATCCGATATCCCGTCAAATTGATATCTTCCCGCTCCATCTGTTCGAGTACGCTTATATTGTCGATACAGATCATCAAGAAGCTCGACATCTACATCGCCTAATACGTTTCGTTGTTTATCATAAATAGTGCCCGAGATAGTACTTGCCGATGCGTTTTGGGAAAGAAAAAACATCGTTAAAAAAAAGATAACTCCGAAAATACTCCAAGTACGGATAGAATCCTTAAAGAACATCATAGTAGCCTCCTAAAGCAATCAAAACAATTTTCAAGATTTTAGTTGTTTGAGACTTTGAATTATATCACTAAATCAGGTTTTAGTTAAGTATTTTTTGTCTTTTGGGTTGATAAAAATGTTGTCGCGTTACAAAATTAATCGAGCTATTAAAAATAAGGAGAAAAATACTGTCGGAAAAAATTTATCGGGACTCGGTTCACAATATAATTCGTCTCAAAACCGATTCGGACGAAGGAAAACTCCTTGTTCGTTTGATTGATACTGCGGAATTTCAACGCTTGCGGCGAATTCGCCAACTTGGTCTTGCTCATTTTGCTTATCAATCTGCCGAACATTCTCGTTTCACACATTCTTTGGGCGCACTTCATCTGGCAACGCGGATTTTGGCAAAACTCGAATTGAATCATGAAATTTCGGCTGAACATAAACTGGCCGTCCGCGCCGCCGCGCTTCTGCACGACATCGGACACGGCGCGTTTTCGCACGTCATCGAAACGATTCTCGGCTTTCACCACGAACAATTTACGATTGATGCCGTCTTGAGCGACGACACGGAAGTCGGACAAGTTCTGCGCACGTTTTCCGCCGAATTGCCGGAAAATATCGCGGCGATCATTCGCGGCGATTTTCGTCCCGCCGCGCTCGCGCAGCTTGTTTCATCTCAGCTCGACGTTGACCGGATGGATTATCTGCTTCGTGACAGCTTGATGACCGGCGCGAAATACGGTATTTTCGACCTCGAATGGATCATCAAATCGCTCGAAATTGACGAGACCCGCGACCGTCTGTATGTTTCGGCACGCGGAATTTATGCCGTCGAAGATTATCTGCAAGCTCGTTATTATATGTTTCGGCAGGTTTATTTTCACCGCACTCTGCGTTCGGCAGAAGCCGTTTTGCGTTCGCTTGTTAGCCGCGCCCTGCATCTTTTTCAAAACGGAAAGGTTGTCTGGTTTGCCGAAAAGACGCCGTTTGAAAAAATCCTCAAAGCCGAAAGATTGTCGCTCACGGAACATCTCGCGTTAGACGATTCGGACGTTATGTTTCATATCAAACAATGGCAAAATTCCGACGACAAGATTTTGGCGGATCTGGCAAAACGATTTTTGCACCGAAGGCTTTTCAAGGCTTTTGATCTTGATATGCCCGAAACGGAACGGCAGGATTTTCTCGAAAAGGCGCGAAAATTCGTCGAAAATGCGGGTTTCGACGCGGATTATTATTTTATCGAAGACAAAGCGGGCGATGTGCCCTATTATTTTTACACGAAAACGCAGACTGAGCCGAAAAATCTGATTTACGTCGAAGAAGGCTTTTCGCGCCCCGCGATTCGTGAAATTTCCGAGATCAGCGCGGCTGTCCGAGGTCTGCAAAAAGGTTATCAGATCTACCGCGTTTGTTTTCCGCCGGAATTGAAGGAAGAAATTGCAAAACTTTATCATCAATAATTTTACCGCAGAGACGCAGAGACGCAGAGAATTTCAAACCGGATATATCTCTGCGACTTTGCGTCTCTGCGGTTTAATTCTTTTTTTCGCATCAATTTTGTCGGCTCAAAAAATCGCCATTTTAACTCCCGAAAAAAATGGTCAAAACGAAAAATTTGCCGAAAAACTTGCCGGTTTCCTTTCCGAAAAATTTAAGGTTTTAGATTCATCATTGAGCGAAACGGCGTTTCTTTCGTCAAATCCTGAAAAACCTTTTAATTTAACGGTCGAAGAGGCAAAAATCATTGGCGCGGCAATCGGCTGCGAGTTTTTTCTGCTCGTCAGGTCGGAAACCTTGCGCCGTAATTCGTTTGAAAAGAAAGAGTATTTTGAATCCTTCGCCGCCGTTTATGCGGTTAGTTCGCGCACCGGCCGGCTTGTTTTTTGGAAATTGAAAACATTCAACGGTTATAGATCTGCCAATGCGGAAAGATTGCTTTTTGATTCGATCGTTGACCTCGCAAAGGAAATTTCCGATAAACTGCCGAACATTGCCAAAGAAGAATTCAACGAAAAGGTTTCTAAATTGGAAGAGATTCCTGACGAAAATTCGTTTGAAGCAAAAAATTTTCGCAGTCCGTTGCCTTATAAACGAATCAGCCCGCAATATACTGCGCTCGCCAATCTTTATAATATCGCGGCAACGGTTGACATCGAAGTTGATTTTGACGAAACCGGAAAAATTTTGCGGACAAAGATTGTCCGTTGGGCAGGTTTCGGACTTGATGAATCGGTCACTGAAACCGTTCGCAAAATGAATTGGCGCCCCGCAATGCGCAACGAAAAAACATTGCCGATTCGTGTGCTTTTGCGATACAATTTCAAGAAACTTGAAAAAGAAGAATAATTTATCAATCGCTAATTAATTTATGATTGTGGAATAAAATCTGCTTTTTAATGAATTAAGAAACGGACGAATTTTTCAAAACTATGCCAATCATTCAATCGAAAGCGATTATTTTACAGGATTCTTCGGTTTCCGCGTTTGATTTTGCGCCGCAAAAACAGTTTAGCGAAGGTCGCTACACAGTGCGTTTTGCCAAAACCGATAAAGAAATTGACGCGGCTTTGCGTTTGCGGTTTGAGATTTTCAATCTCGAACTGAACGAAGGATTAGAAGCATCGTTTATCAACGAACGCGACGAAGACGAATTTGATAAAACCTGTCATCATCTGATCGTAATTGAAAACGAAACCGAGCAAATTATCGGAACTTACCGTGTTCGCACAATGGAAATGGCGCAGAGCGCGTTTGGGTTTTATTCGGCAAGCGAATTTGCGGTCGAAGATTTGCCGTATCAGGTTTTAGCCGAATCAATCGAAACCGGACGTGCCTGCATTGCCCGCGAACATCGGAATTCGCGTATTTTGTTTTTGCTCTGGAAAGGTTTGGCGATGTATATGACCGAAAAGCGCAAACGCTTTCTTTTCGGCTGTTGTTCACTTTCAACCCAAGACTGCACGGAAGGAATGCGCGCTATGCGCCAGTTTGTCCGCGATGGCTTTTTGCACGAATCTTTGCGTGTCGCGCCGCGTGAAGATTACGTTTGCCGGGCGGAAGATTTTTTGAGTGCAGACTCGGGCAGCGATATAAAAATTCCGAAACTTTTCGACACATACCTCAGAATCGGCGCGAAAATCTGCGGCGAACCCGTCATTGACCGCCAATTTAAGACGATTGATTTCTTTGTTCTTGTTGACGTCAAAAACATTCCCGGCAAATATTTTCGGATGTTTTTTGGCTGAAATTTTTCTCGCGGCAAATGTTAGGTTAGAATAAAACGAAGATGAAAAACATTCGCGCCGCCATTCGTTTTACGTTATTTTTAATCACGACCTTCGGCATTTACGGAGTTTGGTTTGTCGGCTCATTTTTTATTCCCAATAAACATTTCTGGCGACAGATAATTTTTCGCATCTGGGCGCAATTGTTTGTAAAAATTTCGGGAATGAAGATAGAAATTATCGGCGAAGTGCCGATACCTCCGTTTTTTTTGGTATCTAATCATCTCGGCTATGTTGATATTCCCGCGATTCGGGCTGTCGTTGAGGGCGTTTTTGTCGCCAAATCCGAACTTGATTCCTGGTTTCTGGCCGGAAAGATCATCCGCGATATGGGAATGATCTTTATCAATCGAAAAAACCGCCGCGATATTCCGCGTGCCGGTCGCGAAATTATCAAACGGCTCGACGAAGGCGAAGGCGTAATTGTTTTTCCCGAAGGCACGAGCACCAAAGGCGAAGAAGTTTTGCCGTTTAATTCGTCGTTTCTCGAATTTGCCGCACGCACCGATTTGCCTGTTTCTTACTGTTCGATTTCGTATAAAACGCCGATCGGCGAAATGACCGCCAGCGAAGCCGTTTGTTGGTGGGACGACACAGTTTTTATTAATCACATGTTCCGTTTTTTCAGCGTCAAAGAGTTTACGGCAATCATCAATTTCGGCGACGCTCCGGTTGTTAATCCGAATCGTAAAGCATTGGCAAATGAACTTCACGGGAAAGTCTGCGAAAAATTTATTCCCGTTCTGTAAAAATGGCTTTATCAAGTAATGCCTCAGTAATCAGTTATTTTCAAAGTAAACTAGGACTTAAAGACTGGAGCGCATCTATAAAGACGGCTTCGGTGTCAAGTCAAAACTAGACACATTTCTACTTTCTCGCCAATTTAGCAAGTAATTTTTAACTTGTAGTTCTTTGAAAATTAGTTCTTGGTTCATTTTCCTTTATT
>JANPDZ010000358.1:0-4633 GCA_031431735.1 Acidobacteriota bacterium
AAACACGCGCACACACGAAAAAAACGCTGAATTGGTGATTTTGATTAGTGTTTTTCGTGCGATTGGTGGATAGTTTTTTTAATCTGACAAAGTAGAACTAAACAATTACGAAAAAGTTGCGCTCTCAATATGACTAAACTTTTTCACTTTTTCACTTTTCGACTTTATGAATGGTCGTGAATCATTTTCCAACCCGTTTTGGTCTTTGTCCAGACGGTTGTAAGTTACCCCACGAATGTAATTCGGGGGCTTTAGTCCTGTAATCACAAAGCGTTCTGTAACGCGATGCTTTCCGAACTTTGGGCATAACCTACGGTAGCCCGTCCGCGAATATTTAGCGCGGCGTTAAAATCAGCAGAAATATGCAAATCGCAGTTTTTACAAATAAATTCACTTTGACTGACACGGTTAGCTTTTTCAGTATGCCCGCACTCCGAACATTGCTGAGAAGTATATTTCGCTTTAACCAAAACAACTGCGATGCCCGCCAATTTAGATTTGTATTCGACAAAACTGCGAAGTTCAAAGAAAGACCAGCCCGAAAATATACTTCGCCCGTCGCGCCTGTGCCGTTTCTCACAGCGTTCCCGAATGCCTTGAAGGTTTTCAAGTCCGATTCCGCGTTGAGTGCCGATAGCCAGCCAAACAATTTTCTTACTGATGCAATGATTAACGTGTTTTTTGTAATTTCTGACTTTTTTAGAAATTTGTTTTTGGAAACGTCTGATACTTCTCGGACGCTTTCCGCTTTTCGATTTTGCGACTGCTTTTCTTTGCAAGTCTTGACGAAGGTCAGCATATTTCTTAGATACGCGCTTGACATCATCACCGCTTTCAAAATCGCCGTCGCTCGTCACAATCAAATTCGTAATTCCAAAATCAATTCCAATGAAATCGGTCACAGGAATTTCCGCACCATCGGGAACATCAACCGTCACGAGCAAAAACCAAAGACCGTCTTTTTCTCTAAAACACAAATCGCATTGCCCGATGGCGTTAGAGAATTTTTCAGTTTGGTATTTGCCCGTTATAAGCGGAACAATAATTCTGCCTTGCAAGGTCAGCAAGGAAACTTTATCAAGACCTTTGAACGACATCATTCTTTGGTCGTAAGGCATCGAGGCAAAGGTGCGAAACTTCGGACAAATTGCTTTATCGCGTTTGTATGCCTCAACGGTTTGAGCAATGGCTCGCACGGTCATTTGAGCCGAAAGATTAAACTTTTCTTTCAGTTCATAATAAAATAACTTTTGCAGTTCAATTTTATTAGCGCATTTAAGTTCAAATGCTTTGATAGCCAACCAAGAACAAGCCGCATTAAACGCTTTCAGAGTTTCTTTAAGCATTTCGACTTGTCGAGTGTCGGGCAATAATTGAGTTTGCAAAGTTAATTTCATAGACATAGACATTATCGCTCACAAGGCGAATAAAATCAAATAAGGAACGCGCTTCCTCCCCACGTTTAGAAAACGGGGGCTCGCGCTAGTGGTGCTGGGCTGAAATAACACCACAGTCAAAGCTCACTACAAATGGTGTTTCGGAGACAGTCGAATTGATTTTTCCCTGTTGGGAAATTTCCGCCAAGCACCACTAGTTCTTAGGGTGAACCAACCTGTGCGGTCGGGTTTTCCCGCTCCGAAAAGAACGTATTGACCGGTCACCAAGGCGTTTTTCTTGCCCAGCATCCGGACGACAATATTTTCGTAACGCAGTGTTTGCAGAGGCCGACCGGTTTTCCAGAAACCTTCCTTCATCGTCTTTTCGATTGCTTCGACGCCGCCGGCCGGACCGGTCGAAAGCATTTCGGTCGCTTCCTTTACATATGCCGAAAGATATTGATTCAAATCGCCTTTGTTCCAGCCTTCCGCCGTCGTATCGAGCGTCGTGCGAATCGCCTTTTCGTCTTTACTCATTTGTTGCCCGAATACCGAAACCGCACCAATAGACAGCATAAAAACAATCGTTAATAATGAAACTTTCATAGTTTTCCTTTGTAAAATGATATTTCTTTGCAACTTTGCGTCTTTGTAGGCAACTAATCTTCTTTTCCAGTACAGGCGCAAAACAAAACGCAATTCTCAAAATTTTAAGTGAAATTTTTAATAAAGATCGTGAAAGTTACGGCGAAAAAAAAGAAAATGTTTCGTAAATGTCGTTTTTTTCAGCAAAAAACCGTGTAGTAAATCGGTCAGTAATTTATCAAAAAGGTAATAAAAACTAATGAAATTAGCGCAATTATTAATGATCCTATTATTTATCGCCGTCGGCGCAAGTGCCGCGACCGTAAAATCCATTCGGAAATTACAGCTTGGCGAGAGTGAAATAATCGTCAATGTTTACGAAAACGCAGGCGCCAAAATCACATTTTTTGCGCCGCATTATAATGAGCAGACCGGCATATTTTTGGCGAAGGAATACATCAATAAAAATGGCGGACGCCTGATAGAAATTGAATCTTTGGATGAAAAAGGCTATTCGACGCGAAATGTCAAATTTAGTTACGGCGGCAAAACTTATTCGATTGATCCGAACCGCATCTACACCGCTAACGGCAGAAGTTGTAATATTGCCGGTGAGATCAGCGAAACGGTCAAAAACTTTGCCGATAATCTCTTAAAAATCATTCTCGTGCCAGACGGCAAGGCTTTGCGCGAAGGTGAACGGTTTATTGTTGCCGTGCATAATAACGCGAACATTTTGGCAAAGGCGGCAAACGCGCAAATGAACGATCTGAGCGTAATTGCTTTTATCAAAGGTCAAAGCACGAAAATTCTTGTTGGGGGGGTGTTTGAAGCGCAGGCAGACGGTGTTTTTATCTCGAACACGGAAACGGATGAGGACAATTTTATATTTCTTTCGAGCCTGACGCACCTCGGCTATTTCGCGGAAAAAGGCTTTAACGTCGTCGTGCAGAAACCGGCGGCGCGTCTGCAATCGAAACAATGCACGGTTGACGACGGTTCGCTCTCGGTTTACGCAGCGCAAATGTCTGTTTCATATATCTGTCTCGAAGCCGATGGCGTCAGCGGTTATATGCGCCAACGCCAGATGTTTGATGCGATCTACGCGCTTCTTCAGATCGAACAAAAGCTAGTTAAAACGGAAATTGTCGCCGATAATAAATAGTTTTTGAATCTTACAGTTTATTTGTGGCGGTAAGTGATTCTGCCTTTCGTCAGATCATACGGCGACATTTCAACGTCAACGCGGTCGCCAATCAAGATACGAATCCGATTTCGGCGCATTCTACCCGAGATTTGCGCCATTACGATATGGTCACTGCCGTTCACTTTGACCTTAAAACACGCATCGCGCTGTTTATCCACAATTAGTCCGGCTACTTCAATTAATCCTTCTTTCATCTATATTTGATTTCCTAATTATTTGTTATCTTATTACAGTTTAACCGAAATTGACAACAAATGCCTAAATAGAAACAGCATCTCCGGCTAAACTTTTAGCCGGAGACGCGTCTGTTAACAACAGTTTTTAATTAACCGTTTGGCTTTTTACCAGCGTGAACCGCCGCCGCCGCCGCCGCCGCGATTTCCGCCGCCGCCGCCGTAACCACCGCCGCCGCCGCCGCCGCGTTTTCCGCCGCCGCCGCCGCCGCCGTAACCACCACGACCGCCGCCGCCGCCGCTTCCGCCGCGATCTTCACGCGGTTTGGCTTCGTTGACGGTTAATTCGCGTCCGTCAATTTCTTTGCCGTTAAGCGACGAAATTGCGTTTTGCGCTTCTTCGCTGCTCGACATTTCGACGAACGCGAAGCCGCGTGAACGACCGGTTTCACGGTCTTCGATGATGTTGCTTGAGAGAACTGTGCCGACTTTGCCGAACATTTGTTCTAAATCCTGATTCGATGTGCTGAAGGAAAGATTTCCGACATAAAGTTTCGTTGACATAATAAAAAAATACCTTTTCTCGTATAGAGAATTTCAAAAGAAGTGTCGAATCGAGTTGGCTTCGGAGAAAAACGGTCAGCAACGAAGAATCGGATTTCGGATGCTCAAAAAATTTCAAGAGCGACTTCTGTAATAATAAATGAACCTACTCCCTGAACTTATCCAAAAAACCGTCTTTGACGAGCGCACCATAAATAAAACCGGTGCAAGAGAAGGACTAACTACAATAGGATGCCCTTTAAAGTGAATAGTTGCAAATAGAATTAGCGAGAAATCACCAAACACGGGCATTTAAAGATTTTTATTACCAAAACGAATGATTTGAATTATAAATGCGAATCAGGAGTTGAAAAAAGTCTGCGAATTTGGCTTAAAACTTCAAGGTTTAGAAAAATTAAAAAGAAATGGGACGCAGATTTTCGCGGATTCGGCGGATTTTCGCGAATTTCTAAAAAAACTGCGTAAATCAGCTCAATCGGCGTTCATCCGCGTCCTGCTTTTGACACCTTTCACCATTAATTTTGAGTTTGCAAACAACTTTTCAGTTTACCAATATTCAACCCCCTGATTCGCATTATAAAGATTTTAAGCGAAATCAATTCGGATGCGCGGCTTTCGGGAGAAATAAAAATAGGTAAGTAGAGCGTGTAGCATAAAAGAGAGAAATTTCCTCTCATTTTTGGGACACGCTCTAAATATCTGAATTAAAAGCCTTGTGAATTAATAAC
>JANPDZ010000359.1:0-1659 GCA_031431735.1 Acidobacteriota bacterium
TAAAGCGGAAGAAAAGGACGTTAAAACGCCCTGCAAATATGCTTGAATTGGCAACCACGCCATAAATGGACGTGGCTAATCGCCGCGAAGCGCGGAAAGCCTGTTGAAAACAGGCTAAAAACCAATTTTGCGTAACATGAGTAATAAGACTAATCAATGGTAAATATTTCATATTTATTCAAAAGCCAATCCCTACATTAAAATTCAACGCATTTTTGCACTTTTACTTTCACAGTTCTAACCTTCCCAATCGTCCACGCCTTCGCGTTCGACGTGATAGCCGGCGGTTTGCAGATGCGTGATGACATCCTGCTGGTGCTGTTGGTCGCGGATTTCCAATAATACTTCAATGCCGACAAACCCGAGCGGTGCGAGCCACATCGCACGACGATGATAAACCTCGATCACGTTCGCGCCGGTTTCAGCGATTTTTTGCGTCAGTGTCGCCAACATTCCCGGACGGTCTGAGACCAAAACTTTGAGCATAATGTACCGTCCCTGACGGACGAGGACTTGTTCTAAAACCCGCGTTAAAAGATTCGCGTCAATATTGCCGCCGCAGAGCACCGTGCAAACCGTGTCGTCGGGTTTTACTTTGATCTTTTTCGCCAGCAGTGCCGCGACGCCCGCCGCGCCTGCACCTTCGACGACAAGACGATTATTCTGAACGCAATGAAAAATACCGCGCGCGATCTCTTCTTCCGTCACGGTGACGACTTCATCAACATACTGTTCGATGATCGGCAAAGTTTTTTCGCCCGGACGTTTGACCGCGATGCCGTCGGCGATCGTCGGCTGATATTGTAAGGGTTCGAGCGGTTTTCCCCCTTTTAATGACGGCGCGATTGATGAACAATTGGCGGCTTGGACACCGACGACGCGAATATTCGGCATTAGATTTTTGACCGCGATGGCGATCCCCGAAATAATTCCGCCGCCCCCGATCGGGACGACAATGAGCGTCGTTTCGGGCAGATTATCGGCGATCTCCCAGCCGATCGTGCCTTGTCCGGCGATTATGTAATCGTCGTCAAAGGCGTGAACATAAACATAACCTTTTTCTTCGCCGAGTTTGCGCGAAAAGGCAACCGCTTCGTCAAAGGTCGTGCCGTGAAGAATCACTTCTGCGCCCTGCGCTTTGGTCGCAATAACTTTTGTGAGCGGTGCAAATTCAGGCAGCACGATGGTCGCTTTGATATTGAGCAGGCGCGCCGCGAGCCCGACACCTTGCGCGTGATTTCCCGCCGATGCCGTGATCACGCCGCGTTTTTTCTCTTCATTTGTGAGCCGCGAGATCTTGTTATACGCGCCGCGCATTTTGAACGAGCCGGCGCGCTGAAGGCATTCGGCTTTTAAGAAAGCCTTCGCTCCGATCTCTGTTGATAATTTTTCGTCCGAAAGAATCGGTGTCGGAATAATGATGCCTTGCAACAATTTACGCGCTTCCTGGATGTCGGTTAATTTTACGGTCATTTGGGAATAAATATTAACGCAAAGACGCAAAGACGCAAAGACGCTAAGGAACAGGTAAAAAATAACTTAACACTTTGATTCTTGATAAATTGCCACTCGTCTGTTGCCATTAGTATCTACACATCTTTGAAAGTCCGATAATTATTGACTTTTATGACATTCTGTCTTTCTTTTTCGGTCGCCGAA
>JANPDZ010000360.1:0-7200 GCA_031431735.1 Acidobacteriota bacterium
CTCTTTGATTGGCTAACAAGGTCAAACCGCCCGTGTATGCGCCCGAAAAGAGAAAAATGTTGTCGCCGGGGTCGTCCGCCGCCAGCGCATTAAAATTTGCAATGCTGTTAAATGGTGCGCCCAATCGTCCGTCGCCCGGTCCGGGAGCCGATGCGTTGATAAACCAGATCATTCCCGAAACATTGATCGTGACGGTCGCCGTGTTGGTCAAACCCGTGCCGTTGGCGAGCGTGTATGTAAAAGTTGTCGCGCCTTCAAAACCCGGATTCGGCGTGAAATCAAACGCGCCCGTTGTCGTATTGAGTGAAAGTATGCCTTGCAGACCAACCTGATTAACACTCTGCACCGACAATGTGCCGCCGCCCGGATTTATGTCATTGGCAAACAAGCTGCTTGCCGCCGGCACGCTGATGCCGACATTGCCGATTGACGAAAAACTGTCGTTGACCGCAATCGGCGAAGCGACGACCGAACCGCCGACCAATGTCGTATTCGCGTCAAGCGTTTCGTTGAATTGCAAGTTCAGCGCATCGTTGCCCGCGCCCGCCGGTGCCCGCCGGTGCCGTGTTGTTGATCGTCACGGTGTATTCAAGCGTATCGCCCGGGTCGGCGCGTCCATCGCCGTCAACGTCCGTCGTTATCGCGTCAACATTAGTTGCCGTAATGGTCGGCACCAGCATTGCCGCTTGCGGATTGGTTTCGGCTTTGGAAACAAACCCATATTTGACGGCTGATAAAACGACGAGCGAGAGAATAAATGCAAAGACGACAATAGCGCGCAAACGGAACAATTTCGGTAACATAATATCTCCTGACAGTTTGGTTGGTTAAACTTTAAATGCGGGAACAATAAAATAATAGACTAATTATAGTTTGAATCGGCATTTTGAGTCAATCAAAAGTTTTTTTGAAAGGTAATGCCTCAGTAAAAAGTTAGATCTGCCCACGAATCACACGAAAAGCACGAAAACAAATCAATTTTGTTTTTTTTTAGTTTATGCGCGTGTGTGCGCGTGGGCAATAAATCTTTCTTTAACTTTTTACTGATACCATTTACTGTTAAAAACTATGCAATAGAGAGTCCAACAAACTTCAGTTTGTTGATTGTTGAGGCATTCAACAAACTGATTTTTGTTGGACTTCCCAGCACAAAGTTTCTTGATGCTATTGCACGGTTTTTAGCGGTAAAGCGTATGACGCATTACTTTGAAAGGTAATGCGTCACTGAAAAGTTACAAATAACAATGCCTTCGCCAAAAAGATGTTTGAAAAATTGCGATGAGAGATCAGGGCTCTTGCAAAGTCAGAAGAAGCGGGCGAGAGAACTGGCGGCTTTCCTGATTTGTTAATGGCGTTATCAGTTTTTAGAAAATTCAGCCAAAATTTGTCACATTGCGCCTCTCAAAATTTGACAAATGTCGGCAAAGAAAACAAAAGATTAAATTTAGTTTGCACAAAAACATTCTATTTTACCAATAAATTTGCATAAATCAGCACATTTCCGGGTTTGGCACAGCGATTGTAGTGCGATGTGGAAGACCGGGATTTTTGGCAGGCCGGAGTTTTTCTAAACTTTCAATTAACAAAGTGATGTGAAAACTGATGATTGCCCTGAAATTCTGACAACAAAACTATTTTGGAGATTAAATATATGAACCTTCTTAAATTCAAACTAACCTCAATTCTTTTTGCCTTTGCTTTGATCTTTGTTGCCGGAATCAATTCTCCGGCGCAAAAAAACAATTCACAGCCGAGAGGGCTCTTACGCGGACAGGCGGCCATCGAAAGATTAAGCGGGCAGTTCGCCGAAGTTGCTTTTAAATATGGAAAAAGCGAACAGGAACTGCGAAAACTTTTGACCGAAGATTCGACGCTTTGGATTGATAACGACGGAAATCTTTTATACGTTGATGATGAAACGCCGAGTGATACATCGGCTTTGAGCGGCAATACCGACCAATCACCGCAAGTTGCGCCGTTTCCATACACTCAAACATTTCTACTGCATAGCCGTCCCGGTTCCAATCGCGTGATCTATCTTGATTTCAACGGTCACGTTACTTCGGGCACGGGATGGAACAACAGTTATACAGCCGGTGCGCCGATCAATTCCGAGCCGTTCAGTCTGGATGCTGACACGGCTAATTTCAGCCAGGCCGAACAGGATATGGTTCAGTGGGTTTGGCAGCGTGTCGCTGAAGATTACGCGCCGTTTGATGTTGATGTAACGACGCAAGATCCCGGTGATGCTGCGATCAACCGCAGTAGTTCAAGTGATCTGATTTACGGCACGCGCGCCGTTCTCAGCCCGACCAATTTTACCGGAAGCAGCATCGGCGGCATCGCCTATGTCGGCGTTTACAATTACGTTGGCAATTTCTACCAACCTGCTTTTGTGATGACTTCGGGTTTAAACAGCAGCGATACTTCACAAAGAGCAAAATTTTTCGCCGAAGCGGTTTCGCACGAAGTCGGTCATAATCTCGGACTCAACCATGATGGTGTCATTAACGGTGCTTCGTATTACACGGGACACGGCGATTGGGCACCGATTATGGGCGTTGGTTATTACGAAGCCGTTTCTCAATGGAGCAAGGGCGAATATCCCAACGCAAATAATACTCAAGATGATTTGGCGATCATTCAGACATATGGTCTCGCCTTGATAACTGATGACCACGGAAATTCAACCGCTGGTCCGACGGTTTTGAACGGCAATTCAATCAGCGCGTCGGGACTTATTACAACCAGAGCGGATGTTGATGTATTTCAATTTTCAACCGGCGCGGGCAATGTTGTGATCAACGTAAATCCTGCGCCACTGGAGCCGAATCTGGATGTTCTGGCACGGATTCTCGATGCTCAGGGTAATGTTGTCGCGACAAGCAATCCGACGACTGTTTCGCCGGGCGGTTTAGCCGCGAGCTTCAATTTGACGCTCGCCGCCGGAACTTATTTTCTGACGGTTGACGGCACCGGTGCCGGCGATTTGATCACGGGTTATTCTGACTATGGAAGTTTGGGAACATATTCGGTGACGGGAACGCTGGTGGCGACGAACGGACAAGCTCCGGTCGCAGTCATCAATGCCGCGCCAGTTTCGGGAACAGTTCCTTTGGTTGTTAATTTCACGGGTGCAAATTCAACGGACGCAGACGGCGCGATTGTCAGTTACAGCTGGAATTTCGGCGACGGCGCAAGTTCGCCCGAAACGAATCCGTCACATACCTATAGTTCGACGGGCAGCTTTACGGCGGTTCTGACCGTCACCGATAATAGCGGTTTGAGTGATACGGAGAGCGTCGTGATCACGGTCAACGCGCCGGCAAATCAATTACCTGTGGCGGTAGTCAATGCCACGCCGACTTCCGGCAACGGACCTTTGACGGTCAGTTTTTCGAGCGCGGGTTCGAATGATCCTGACGGAACAATTACGAATTATGCGTGGACGTTCGGTGACGGCGGCTCATCGTCGTCAGCCAATCCGACTTATACTTACAACACTGTCGGAACATATACAGCGCGTTTGACCGTGACGGACAACAGCGGCGCGACAAGTTTCGCGACCATTACGATCATCGTTCAGCAAGACCCGAACAGAGTTATTTTCGTTCAGAACATAACAATCTCGCTGCTCACAAGCTCACGAGGAAAATCAGCGCAAACCGTTGTGACGATCTATGACCGAAGCGGCGCGCCGCGTGCCAACGCACAGGTGTCAGGTGCTTGGTCTGGATTGACAAGAGGAAATGCCAGCGGCACGACCGACGCGAACGGACAGGTTGTCTTTACTTCCGCTGTCACCAAGAAACGCGGAACCTTTACCTTTACAGTCAGCGGCGTTTCGGCTTCGGGTTATGTCTATAACTCAGCCTTTAATGTCAGGACAAGTGCTTCGATTACTTATTGATCAGGTAAAATAGGCTGAAATAAAGAGCAATCATCACGGTAAACGGGATGATTGCTCTTTTCAACTTTAAGGGGCGGCAATTTCAACTTGGATCGGCTTCAACTAAATTTTCATCCGATACCGACCGTTTTCTAAAAATCTTGTTCTGCTTGCTGTTTGTTAATTGTTTTGTTAAATTTAAATCGTCTGACAAACAAATATTTTAAGGAAATAAGGTAATGAGTACAGCAACAGAATCAACCGCCGGAGCCGCCGGATTAAGAGGTGTCGTTGCCGCGCAGAGCGCGATCGGCGATGTTAACGGCGAACAGGGAATTTTAATTTATCAGGGCTACGACATTCACGATTTAGCCGAACATTCAACATTTGAAGAAGTCATCTTCCTGCTTTGGAACGGACGATTGCCAAAATCGGACGAACTCGCTGATTTGAAGGCGAAGATCAGCGCAAACTACGAAGCACCTGCCGAAGTCATTGCGTTGATGAAGCAGTTTCCGAAAGACGGCGATCCGATGGACGTTTTAAGAACGGCGGTTTCGATGCTCGATTTCTATGACGAAGGCGCACACGAAACGACACGCGATGGCGCGATGATTGCCGCCATTAAGCTGACCGCACAGATCGGCACGCTCGTCGCGGCGTGGGAACGGATCCGCACGGGGCAAGAAGTTGTTGCGCCTGACAAATCTCTGAGCATTGCCGAAAACTTTCTGTATATGTTTCACGGCAAAAAAGCTGATGCGGACGAAGCACGAATGTTCGACATCGCGCTGATTCTACACGCCGACCACGAACTCAATGCTTCGACCTTTACGACGCGGGTGATTGCCGGAACTCTCGCCGATGTGTATGGCGCAGTGACGGGCGGCATCGCGGCACTTTCAGGTCCGCTTCACGGCGGCGCGAATACGAATGTGATGAAGATGCTCAAGGAAATCGGTTCGGAAGACAAGATTGACGAATGGCTCAACAAAGCACTCGAAGAAAAACGCAAAATTATGGGCATCGGTCACGCCGTCTATAAAACGGAAGACCCACGGGCGACGTGGCTTCGGAAATTTTCTAAAACGATGGGCGAGAAAAAAGGCGAGATGAAATGGTTTAATATGTCGCAAAAGATCGAAACGGCGATGCTCGAAAAGAAGGGAATGCATCCGAACGTGGATTTTTATTCGGCTTCGACCTATTATCTGATGGACATTCCGCTCGACCAATTTACACCGATCTTTGCCGTCTCGCGCATTTCCGGCTGGACGGGTCATATTCTCGAACAATACGGTAACAACAAACTGATTCGTCCGCGTGCCGAATACATCGGCGCCCGCGATTTGAAATACACGCCGATTGACGAACGCTAAAGCGCGTTAAGGAAAAAGGTAAAAGGCAAAAGGCAAAAAGATTCGCGTCTGATTGCCTTTTTTGTTTATGTGGCAATAAATTCATTTGATGTCGCTGAAAGCGACCAAAAATATAGCATAGGGTGAAGCGAATGAAATGAGCGCAACCCTATGTCAATCGAAAAACACATTCCGACGCTGAAAGCGTCGAACAATCGTCGCAAATTTGTTGCTCGCCTTCAGCGAGCGCGTTATTGATTAAACTGACATAGGGTTTCTGACATAGGGTTTCGCTTCGCTTCACCCTATGCTATATTGTCCGTCGCTTTCAGCGACATAAATCGAAAATTTCGTAAGATGGGTTATAATCTGAAACAATATGGACGGCAAACGCTTAATCGAAAAAATCAGACTGCGAAACATTCTTTCTTTTGGTGAAAGAACTGCTGAAATTGAAATTCAACCGAGAAAGAGAAGTAAATTGTTAGGTGACTTTCTTCAAGATAAAGGGGAAGTTATTGAACTTCAACCGCTCAATATTATCATTGGTCAAAATGCTTCAGGTAAATCGAATTTGGTTGATGTGATAAAACTTCTGCGTTCACTTCCACAAGATAAAGGTTTAGCAAATTTTATCAGTAAAAACGGCGGAATCAGTGAATGGATTTGGAAAGGAAAAAAAATAAGTGATTTCGCAGAAATTGAAATACTACTTAGTATAATAAAAACGGTTACCTATTTGATTTCATTTACGGAAAGATTTCAAAGAATTTTTATACAGAAAGAAGTGATAAAAGATTTGCAGGATAATTCTTTTGTAGAGAGAGGAGATACAATTGAAAGAGATAAATCAATTTTGTCATTTAATGTAATTGACAATGATTTAATAGCTAGAGATTTTCTGCGTCTTAAATTATTTGAGTTGAAACTTTATACAGACTTACAAACAAATCGTTCTGCTGAAATAAGAAAACCACAAATTCCAGACGCACCAAATGACTTTCTTGAAGAAGATGGAAGTAATCTTGCTCTTGTATTAAATGATTTAGAACATAGAGGCGACACAAAAGATAAAATTGTCGAAAATCTCAAGAAATTTAATCCGCGCATCAAAGACTACTTAATTAAAATTCAAGGCGGAACAGTTCAGCTTTATATCCGTGAAGAAAATCTTAAAACGCCAATTTCCGCGATGCGTCTTTCAGATGGCACTTTGCGTTATTTATGTTTGCTGGCGATTCTTTGTCATCCCGAACCGCCGCCGTTGATTTGTATCGAAGAACCGGAAACGGGACTGCATCCCGATATTTTGCCGACGATCGCCGAATTGATGATTGAGGCTTCCGCCCGAACACAGCTTATCGTGACGACACATTCGGACATTCTCGTTTCCGCTTTTTCCGAAATTCCCGAAGCCGTTTTAGTTTGCGAAAAAGATGAGGACGGAACGCATTTTAAACGGTTGGAAAAAGACAAATTGAAAGCGTGGTTGGAAGAATATGAACTCGGCGATTTGTGGCTTAAAGGCGAACTCGGCGGAACAAGATGGTAAGCGAAATCAGAATCTATATTGAAGGCGATACAAAGCAAAAAGGAAAGAATACCGATGTAACTTTGCGGCAAGGTTTTAACTATTTCTTTCGGGAATTGATTGATAAAGCCAAGAATAAAAACATAACTCTTCGCCCGATAACATATGGCTCAAAGTATGAAACTTTCAAGAAGTTTCTTGACGGCGTGAAAGAATATCAAGACAGCTTTGTTCTTTTTCTGTTTGATTCCGATGCGCCGCTTGACGAAAGCGAAACGCCAAAATCTTTCCTCCAAAAGCAAAATCAGACTTGGCATCTGCAAAACGCGGAAGAAAATCAATGTCATTTGATGGTGCAATTGATGGAATCTTGGTTCTTTGCCGACAAAGACAAATTAGCCGAGTTTTACGGACAGAATTTT
>JANPDZ010000361.1:0-3498 GCA_031431735.1 Acidobacteriota bacterium
TCAAGATATAAAACAAAGCCGCGACGCCGTCCTTAAACCCGATTTTTTTGCCTTCCGCGTAAGTTCTGCCGTAATAGCTGATCGGAACTTCATAAACCGCGCATTTCAGTTTCGCGACTTTTGCCGTCACCTCGATCTCAAACCCGAAACCGCTCGAAGTAATCGTCATATTGCGGATAATCTCGCCGCGAAACGCTTTGTAGCAGGTTTCAACGTCTGACATATTCAGATTTGTTACGCAATTCGACAGAAACGTCAAACCTTTGTTGGCGAGATAATGATAAAAATACAACACGCGCGCCGCCCGTTTGACCATAAAACGCGAACCGTAAACGACATCGGCACGTCCGGTCACGATCGGCATAATAACATCGGCAATTTCCGACGGATCATATTCGAGATCGGCATCTTGGACAATCACAATTTCGCCTTTCGTGAGACTGAAACCCGTTTTCAATGCTTCGGTTTTTCCGCCGTTGTTCGGTTGTCTGACATAGCGAACGCGTTCGTCCGCATTTGCCAAACCTTCCGCGATCTCGGGCGTTTTATCATTTGAGCAATCGTCAACGATGATCAGTTCGAGCAAGGAATCGAGCTCCAACACTTTGCCGACAATTTCGCGCAGCGTCGCTTCTTCATTGTAAGTGGGCATCACAACCGACAAAAAACGCTGACTGGAAAATTTTGCTTCCGACATAAACTTGCTCTACAAAGCCACACATTAAAAATCAATAAAAAAATGTTTTGCCTAATCCTGAAATTCGCGAACTACTCTTTTTGTGCGACTTGAAATAATTTACTCTACGTTCGGTTTTTAATCAAAACCGTAAAAGCTGCTTTATAGCCTTCAAAGCGGAATAAAAAGACGTTTTATAGTACCGTAAAACGCTCTGTTTTGCAGAGCTTTTGGTGAAAACGAGAAGGCTTTCAGCAAATATTTCACAGCTTGAAGCCGGTTGCTGTTGGTCAGCGCGAGATGGAGCGCAATATAAACACGGTTATTTGCCTGCAAATCGGGAATCACTTTGTGAAATCTTTGCATAAATGCCTCGTCTTCAAAAAGATATTTTTCTAAAAGTTCGATTCTTTTGACCAATCGCCGAAGGTCTGTCGTCATCACGCTTCGGGCATCGTGCTGAACCATCGCCGCCGTTATTTGGTTATCGCAATAAATCGGATAACGCCCGGCAATCCGCAGCCACAACTCATAATCTTCTGTGCCGGTCAGATCTAAATCTGTATTGAACTGATTTTCGAGCGCAACGTCACGTCGTAGAAAAACTCCGCAACAGGCAAGAAAATTTCCTTTTATCAAAAAATCATTGCCGATTGGCGGTAACTCTTTCGATTGACTTATTAATTTTCCAGAAACATCTTGAAATTCATACCGCAGGCGAAAAACCTCGGGATTGTCATATTTTTCAATAACCTCATGCGCTGCTTCAAAATGATTCTCATACAATAAGTCATCTGAATCTAAAAACGTGACATATTTTCCTCTCGCCAGATTTGTTCCCGTATTTCGCGCAATCGCTCTTTCCTCATTTGATTTCTCGTGAAGTCTTATTCGATCATCGGACTCCATCATTGATCGAACAACCCCAGTCGTATTATCTGAACTTCCGTCATCCACCACGATTATTTCAAAATCGGTAAAAGTCTGACAAAGAATCGATTCTATCGTCTTTCTAATGAAAAGCTCTCGATTATACGAAGGAATTACAATACTGAAAGTCAGATCATTCATTATTATTCTGCCAATAAAAATCGGTTTATTATCCGGATTATTAAACTCTGATCCAATTGGGGGGAATTAAATCTTTGGTATCGAAGTTTGGATCACCAAACCACTTTTTCGGAGCGATCACGGTTCGGTCTTTATTATTATTGAACCAAACCGCCCACCATGCAAAACTGCTGTTCGGAATAACAAAATTTTTACAAGCCGCCATCAATCGCAAATAATCCTGAAACTTCCTGCCCGCGTAATCGTGCGAAACAAAAACCGTTGACGCGTCGAACTTCAGGTTGGCTTCGCACCATTCGACTTCATCGGAAAAGACAAAATATGTTTCGTCTCTCGTTTTAGTTTTAATAATCGATTCGGCATTTCGAAAATAATCAGTGTCGAGCGAACCGTGAAAATCGTTCGTCACGAAATCGCCTCGACGAACATTTACACAAACGCTGTTGGCATTTGTAATCTTTTCAAGCATTTCCTTCGCCTTGCCGGTCATTTCCTCCCGAAAGGTAAAATCCTGCCGAATCTGCGGCTCAATTTCGGCGAAATATTTTGCGCTTTGCCAATATCCGTGTAAATAAATATTATCCGGTTTATCGAAAACGGTTTCGGAGAAATGAAAATGCGGTTCGAGAATAAAACTTTTCTTGAAGCCGATTGCGCGGTTTAAAATACGGTCAATCAAACGATTGTTCGTTCGTTTACTTAACCGAAAAACTTCGTCATTGGTCGCAAACTCGGCTTTTACATTAAAAATATCAAGGTCGTAATTTCGCTGAACGTGATTCTTTTCTGTATTTTCAAATTCACTTAAATCAAACTTAAGTTCGGTTTTTGTTTTTCGGGCAAAATTTTTTCCAAAGGCGTATTGGAACATTTGATTACCCAACCCGCCCATCAATTTTACGATTATCATCTTTCAAACCTAAATAAATAGTTATCGGAGCACACGCCTTAAGTTCAGGCTAATCTATTGCCGATAAAATAATAATGTCGTTTTCGACCTTTAGTTTATGATACTTGCTTTCGGAAACAAAAGACTGCAATTCATCCAAAGTCGGATAGTCATCCTCGCCGTTAAACAATCGTGCGTCATCAATCAAAATCAGATGCGTAAAAGGACTTTTGAATATGATCACTGCCCGTTAAACGGAAGTATGTTTTCCACCCTGCGCGGCAACGATTTCCTCACAGATCTGCGGCAAACTTTTCGTAATGTCCCAGTTCGGATAATGACTTTTCAGCTTGCTCAAATCAGAGATGTAGCAGATATGATCGCCGATCCGGTTTTCGTCCGAGTAAGTATAATTCAGCTTTTTGCCCGTCAGATCTTCGACCATTTTGATGCATTCGAAAATTGACGCGCTGTTGCCGCGTCCGCCGCCGAGATTATAAACCTCGCCCGCACGCGGATTTTTGATGAATTCTTCAAAGGCGCGAATCACGTCATAGCTGTGGATCTGATCGCGCACCTGTTTGCCTTTGTAGCCGAAGATCGTGTAATGCCCGCCGGAGACGATCTGTTTGACGAGGTACGACAAAAAACCGTGCAGTTCAACGCCCGAATGCGAAGGCCCGGTCAGGCAGCCGCCGCGAAAAATCCCGACCGGCATATTAAAATAGCGTCCGTATTCCTGCGCCATCACGTCGCCGGCGGTTTTCGACGCGCCGAAGAGCGAATGCAGCGTGCGATCAATACGGCATTCTTCCGTGATTCCGTTGTAATCTTTTTCGTCCGCATAATCCCAGCGTGTTTC
>JANPDZ010000362.1:0-3518 GCA_031431735.1 Acidobacteriota bacterium
CGTTCTGCCCAATCCGTCATAAAAACTCTCGGCTTTGATCAGATTATCGTTCAGCGCATTCAAATCGCTCTTGGTTTCGATTCGGCGATTGGCATCGTCATAGATGATGTTCGATTGCATCTCAAAATCCGTCCCGACCCCCGTCACCGATTGCGTCGGTCGGTCAAGCACATCATTGTAAATCATCTTCGAGATAACGCCATTAATTTCTTCCGTATTTACGGCTTGCCCCGTAAAATAATCAAACTGTGTGTAACCGACTATCCAACCTAAAGTGTTGGTTGAACGTGTCGGAAAGGCAAAGGTTGATTGCCCGTTTAATTGTGTCGGCGCGGTGTTGCCTTGCGCTTCATTATCGGGCGAACCGAACCTATCGGTGTAATCAATCGTCGTCGGATTGCCGTTCGCATCAAAGGTTTTAACGACATTCCCTAAAATGTCATAGCTTGAATAAACACTGACGGCTTCGGTTTGATTTTGTGCATTACCGTAGCTTGTAACTTTCGTGATATTTCCACGGGTTGTATAAATTAATCCATAATCTAAATTATGACCTGTAGGATTAGTCCGGTCTAAAAGCGGTGCAGTATATGTCCCACTTATATAATTATCATATTCGTATTTGGTTCTGGAAACGATATTATTTCCATCTATGTCTGATGAAATCCATTCTTCAGAAGCCAAACCTCTGATTGCTTTGCCAAAATTAACATCATAAATCCCATCGCTTTTTATGTAGTCAGTATGTGTTCTTCTTAGAAAATTTACAGACTGTCCTTGACCAAAATCATACTCGTAAATATCTGTTAAAAGATTGTATTTAACATTTGGATCGTATTGATAAACCACTTTAGAAACTTGATTTGAGTCAGCTAAAGTTATCTTTTCTTCAATAAGTCTTGAATCTAAAGAAGGGGTTGCAGTTTGTGATGGGATGGCAACATTTAATATTGAATTTGAGCCATGATATATTGGCAATGGGGTTTGCCACCATGACATACTTTCACGATTTTCCCATATTTTCTCAACAAATTTAATTACGTTGTTATTCTGATCCAAAAACTCTGTTTTATATTCTTGCCCAACGCCTAATGCACCTAACATTGGGTCTCGATGTTCACACGGGTTAGTTGGATATGCCCATTTTGTAAAATAATGTTTAGTTGATGATAGTAAAATATCCGGCAAATAATTCTTTATCTGAACAAACCCTTCGCTATTTATTCTGTTAACAGTTTCTCCCGAACAAACACCTTGGACTGGTGTTTCTGGAAAACTGTATGTTGTCTTTGAAACTAATTGGGTTCCATCGTAAATTTTACTTTCCGTCACTCGGGTAAATAATTCATATGTCTGGTTGGGTCCGGCTCCAATACCTGGAAAATTGATTCCGGAATGAGTGTATTCGACAACACCGCCGGTTGGAGTTTCTAATCTTGTCAGTAATCCCTCGGCATTATGAAAAAACTTATAAAATCTTCCATCAGGTAAAATTAATTGTTTTGCCGGGCTGGAAAAAATAGTTAGTTCGGGCGTAATAGGAGAACCGACAAAATCAGGGTGTCCACTTGATTGAAAACCGTATAATATTCGTATTTCCTTGGGTGAACCATTTGAACCATTAAATTCAATTTTTGTTCCTTCAGAATATAGAGAAACAATCGTTTTTCTGCCAATAGAATCAGTAACTGTATAACCAATGACACCGGATCCGGTTTGAGTTTGATAGTCAATAGTAATCCTGTTACCGTTTCTGTCTTCCATCCAAATTAGTAACCCTTTTTCTATTCGGTAAACTGTTCCGTTTGGAAAATTTAAATTACCGTATAAATCAAAAAACTCAGGAGGTGGAATTGATCCGACCAAGCCGGATGGATGGTCAACAATTGGGGTATCGGAAACAAATCTTATGTCTGAGCCGTCTTTTGTAGAAAAGTATCTGTCTCGCGGACGAAGAACCGCAACTCCATTTTCATTTTTAACCTTGTGATAAACAGCATGATTAAATTGACTGGTTGGTTGTGTATCGAATAATTCAAACCGTGACCCGTCTGAAGCTTCAAACACAAGTTTTGTCATCCACGAGCCGTTTGGACCATTTATTAATGGGGTTGCAATTACCCGTCCCATTGTGCCGGGCATAATTTTAATAGCCTGCGAGTTTAGTGCTGAACTTTGAATTAATGCCGTTGGAAAATACTCTCCCGTTCCGGTTTGTGGGTTTTCATACCAATAGTTTCCCACACCATTCATTTGAGTTGATGGATCAGTAAGGTACAAGGGAAGGCTTACTTCGCCCCTTCCTTGAATATTTACGAGAGGTATTTTTATTGAAATTTTACCATTAAATACATTTACATCTTGAATGCTATTTAACTCCAAAGCTGGCGAAAGTTTCTTTTCATCGATTACTTGGCTGAGAACCGAAGTAAAAATACCCAAAATTATCAATGATGACGCGGCTAATCTCTTTTTCATATCTGTTCCTCAATCTCCAAAGCTGTAAAAACCCTTAAATTATTTCTCCAAAACGCGTATAATTAACGGCGATAAAACGCCGGAACCGGAATATCCGGTATGCCATTAAACGTGCCGCCCCATTGGACTTGCCGCAGTTCATTTGATTGTCCTAAATGTGAACTCTGCCGGATAAACCAATTACCGTCTGAACTTCGCCAGACCGCGATGTCAACTTTGCCGTCGCCGTCGTAGTCGTTTTGCACTTCCGTATCGCCCGCTTGCTGCCACGAAATTGTATTTGTTTGGTTATTGGAACTGTTACGAATGATCCAATCGTTGCCGCTCCGGATGGCGTAATCACCGCGTCCGTCGCCGTCGTAATCTGCCGGCACCGGAACCGTGCTTGATTGTGTGAAGGTTGAGGTTTGCAGTGCGTTGTTACTACTGTTTGATGAATAAAAGGTTTTATTCGAACTCCGCCAAACTGCCAGATCAGCGCGTCCGTCGCCGTCAAAGTCTTTCGGTGTTGGTGTGTCGGTCGAGAGTCCGAATTGTCCTTGGATGGTTGCGCTGTTTGAGCTTTGATTGATATACCAGGTTCCGGTTGACGGGCGATAAACGGCAATATCGGTTTTGCCGTCACCGTCGAAATCGGCTTGCGCCGGTAAATCGCCTGATGAACCGAATGTCACGGAATAATAACTCGCATCGCTTGATTTGAGAATCCACCAAGTATTGGTTGAAGGTCTGAAAATCGCAAGATCAGTTTTGCCGTCGCCGTCATAATCGCCTTCGACCGGATCATCGCCGGAAGTTCCCCAACCACTCGAAAATTGTTGCGAACCTGTGCCGCCTAAAACCCACCAAACGCCCGAAGATGGTCGCCAAACCGCGAGATCGGCAGGTGCCGCCGGATTCGCATTGGCATCTTCATCAAGATATTTTAGCCCGCTGCCCAAAATACCGAATGCGACCAATGCGATAATTCCGATCATCAGGGCGTGCGATCTTAAATATGTCAACCAATTTGGTTTGCTTGATTGATTCTCTAAAATGTC
>JANPDZ010000363.1:0-8207 GCA_031431735.1 Acidobacteriota bacterium
CTTGAATGGGGATTGTTTTTTTTGAATTGAATATGTTTTGACTTGAGCGGGCCAGAGAGCGCACCTTCCAGACCTGTAAATGGTTTTATCAGGTCTTTTCAACCTTTAATTTGAGAAAAAGATGAAAGAAAATCAATCAATTTACAACAAATTTGAGGTCTGGAAGGGTTGCCCCGCGCCCGCTCAGGTCAATTTTCGATTTTGAAAAAAAACAATCCCCATTCAAGGCGGGACTCAAAACTTTGCCCAGAGCAGAAAATGTAAAATGCGCCTGTTAGTCTGTTCAAACAGGCTAAGAGGTTGTTTAAATTTTTGAAAAAGTCGCTGAAAGCGACAGATTTAATAGCGTCGGGAGAATCCCGACGTGGTTGGCAAATAATCCTCGCGTCCTCGGAAAGGGACGAATTTTCGGGGCGATTGTTTGACGCTTACAGCGTCAGGACAATTGTTGGGACAGATCGTCGGGTGTTACCCGACGCTATTAAATTCGTCGCTTTCAGCGACAAAACAGTCAAATTTTCAAAATTTAAACAACCTCTAACAGTCTGTTCTACTTTCCAATGCTTCTTTGAGCGCGACTTGCAAAACGGCTTCGGCATTCTTTTTGGAGTGTTTGATGTTTTCTGCCAATTCATCGCAATATTTCATCAGCTTTTCCAATTTTTCGACGATTCGCTTTTGTTCGGCTAATGGTGGAAGTGGAAACATCAGTTTCTTTAATTGTGTCGTGTTTATTCTTAACCTCGTCATTCCGTGTGAATATTGCAGAAAATCATCATAGATTGGTTCTGAACTTAAGGCATAAACAATGAATTTCTTAACAGCCCAATTTTCAAAAGTTCTAAGTGTGAAACAATCCGCCTTTGCGATAGCTGTATGTTTCAGTTTTGGAATAAGTGTTGTTTTCACTCCGTCTGCAATAAAAGATGAAACTAAAACGTCATTTTCATAAACTGTGTGCTGACCTAATGTTTTATATTTCTCTTCGCTAATAAAGGTTTCTTTTTCAATATTAAACTTCATAAAGCCAATATTCTCTAACCTTACAACTTGAATACCTTTTTCGGTGTAGTCTGCTGTTTTTAGGTGAGAACCAAAAGGACCATCAAAAATTGTGCTGACAATCTCTCCCAATCTGCACCAAGTCCAATTGTTTGGAATTTCAAACGGAATTTCTTCGGCTTTGATTTCGGGTAAAGGTTTGTCTTTTGTGCGTTTAAGCCGGTCGCTACCGCTCGCGGTTCTGACCTTGAGTTTTTCTTTTTCGGCTTTTATCTTGCCGAGCAGAATTTCGGCAGATTCGTCAGCCGTATCTTGCGGAATGAGTTTGCCTTGCATCGCTTCACGCAAAAAGGCTTGGCGAAGCTGGCGGATTAATTCAAGTTGGTGTGAAAGTTCGGTTGTGATTTGATTGTTATTCCAGAAAACACTTTCAACCGAATTTATTCTTTCTCGAATGGATTCCGAATTATTTTCTTCGTTAATCAAACGAACGGCTTTAGATTGTTTTTCCAAATCGCAATCTGGAATGACTAAGACTTTTAACTTTTCTGCATTGACGTTCGGTTGAGCCGAACCCGCTTTCATTTCAACGATCTGACTCCAAAAACAATATGAATTTAGAAAAGCCTTGATAAATTCAATGTTGACATCTTTTTTAAGTCTGATTCTGATTAAATAGCTTGCAAAGACAGCATTATCAGGCGGATTTTCAACAAAAAAACTTTTACCTGTCGTTCCACCCGTTCGCGCAACAAGAATATCGTTATCTTTCAAAAGATATTTTTCATCAACCTCGCAATCGCAAAACGGAACGCTTTCCCAATTTACGTTGCTGTGATGTATGTCCGTAATTCGCAAAAGTCTGTGAGTACCGCTTTCGAGTGCGGACGCGGTAAAGCCGTAATGAGTAGTTTCAATATAATTGCTGAAAGCTGTTTCTTTACAGGTTTCAAACAGATACGAAAAGACAACCGTATTTTTTATTTGTTTGATTATTTCTTCATTTGAAGTGATAAAAGATAATGGAATAAATTTTAGAGAAATCATTTTAAATTTCGGCTTTAACGTAAAACAGACTGTTAGTCTGTTTCCTGCCTACTTCGCATTATTTTAGCTTTTTTGAACAGACTAACAGTCTGTTCTACATTTTTTGTAAAACAGACTGTTAGTCTGTTTCCTGCCAACTTCGCAGTTTGCCGGCTTTTTTGAACAGACTAACAGGCGCGTTCTACGGTTTTTCGTAAAACGCGCCTGTTAGTCTGTTTTGTTCCCAAAGATACACCATTTGTTTGTATTTCTTAATTCCAAGTTTCGGCAAGACTGCTCAAATAAAGTTTGCCTTCGTAGTCGTTTAAGCCGAGCAGAATTTGGTCGAGAAATCCGGTTCTGCCTAAAACATTGCGGTTGAAATGCGCGTTATCGGCAAAACAGACGGCAATGTCAAAATCGTAGTTGAAAACAGAAAGCGTAATCCAATGCTGAAATGTTTTAAAAACGTCGGTTGCCGTGCTGATTTCGACAGGTCTTCCGGCTTCGATGTCCAAGCCGATTTGCTCGCCGTATTTGCGGGCGAAAATGCAATCGGTCGCGCCGGTGTCAACTTTTGCGGCAAATTTCGCCGAACTTTCGCCAACGCTGATTTTTATATCAAGCGAAATTCCGGGCAAACCTGCGTCGTATTCAACCAAATGAGCAAAATCAAGAGTGTGTATCAATCCCAACCTCCCCAATAACCGACGTAATCTTTCGGATAAACATATCCGACGAACGCTTTTTGGTATCCGGCTTGAATAGCGATTTTCAGCGCATCGCCGTGTCTTTTGCCCGTGCCGATAAGTTTATCGCCGTCCAGCGCAACGTGCAATCCGGCATATTCTTCCGAGTGCGATTTTATCCACGCGATTGATTTTTGCCTTTTGATTTCTTTTTCTGCGGCGGATTCTTCGCTAACTTGCGTTGTCATTTCATCGGACTCTTCCGCCTTCAAAGCTAACTCTTTTTCGTGGCGCGGCAACAAACGGCGCAAATACTCATCAACCGAAAGTCCGAACTTTGCCGCTTGAGTTTCAATCATCTCAAGTGTTTCAGGTTTGATTTGTTCAAGTGTTGGATTCATAACTTCATAAGTTTATCACTTAACCGTTTCAGCATTCAATTTTTTAATGTAAAACGCGCCTGTTAGTCTGTTTCCTGCCAACTTCGCAGTTTGCCGGCTTTTTTGAACAGACTAACAGTCTGTTCTACGTTTTTTCGTAAAACAGACTGTTAGTCTGTTTCCTGCCAACAACTTATAATGTTGGCTTTTTTGAACAGACTAACAGTCTGTTCTACGTTAATTCGCTTCTCAGGCTTGCCAACAAATCATTACTTTTAGCAAAGCTCTTTTCGAGTAATCCGATGATTTCTTGGCTTGTATATTCGTGCGTTTCTTCGGTTTTGTTCGGGTTTTTGATGTCCAAATCAAACCCGCGCTGTTTGATTGTTTCGATGTGAACTTTCCAACAAATTTCGCTTTCCGTCCGATTGTGCCACCAATCACGGATTGGTTGAAATTCTTCCAGACGAATCGTTTTTGTTTTGCTGTAACTCTTTTGTCCTTCGGGCAGACGGTGTTCGTAATACCAGATTTCGCGGGTCGGCGTTCCCTTGGTGAAAAACAAAAGATTCGTTGCAACGGTCGCATATGGCTGAAAAACGCTGTTCGGCAAACGAATGATCGTATGCAGATTACATTCGCTCAAAAGTCTTTCGCGAACTCTTTGTTTGACACCTTCGCCCGTCAGGCTTCCGTCCGGCAAAACGATTCCGGCACGTCCGCCCATTTTCAAAAGATGAATCATCATTATCAAAAACAAATCCGCGCTTTCCTTTGTCCGGTAATTTTGCGGAAAGTTCGTTTCGTTGTTGTTGGCAACGATTCCACCAAACGGCGGATTTGCAAGGATAACATTCACGCGGTCTTTTTCCGTGTAATTGCTCAAAGGCTGATCCAAAGCATCGCGGAAAGTTATTTGGGGAACTTCAACATCGTGAAGGATCAAATTCGTCGTCGCCAGCAGAAACGGCAAAGGTTTATATTCCCAGCCCGTCACATTATCCTGAATCGCCTTCAAAGTTTCGATGCTCGTATTCTCTTTGCGAAGATGTTCAATCGCACAAGTCAAAAATCCGCCCGTCCCGCTTGCCGGATCGAGAACCTTTTCACCGATCACGGGATTAACCATTTCGGTAATAAATTGCGTGATCGCGCGCGGCGTATAAAATTCGCCCGATTTGCCCGCGCTCTGCAAATCTTTGAGAATTGTTTCGTAAAGCTCGCCGAATGCGTGGCGGTCTTTGGCGATATTAAAATCGAGTTCGTTTAGTTTATTGAGAACCTTGCGGATATTGATTCCGCTTTTCATATAATTGTTATTGCCCTCAAAAACTTCACGCAAAATCAAAGCGCGTTTGTTATCAATAACGGGAATATTCCGAAGCGTCGGAAAAAGTTTGTTTTCAACAAAATTATACAAATCATCGCCCGTCATCCCTTCATCATCACCCGCCCAATTTTCCCAATGAAGTTCGGTCGGGATCGGTGATTTGTAATTGTCATCAGCAAGTTCAAGGTCAAGGTCTTTGTCGCTGAAAATCTTAAAGAAAAGCATCCAACCAAGCTGTTCGATGCGTTGGGCATCACCGTTCAAGCCGGTGTCTTGCCACATTATATCGCGGATAGATTTTAATATTCCTTGTATGTTTGCCATAAATCGTAGAACAGACTGTTAGTCTGTTTCTGGTTTGAACAGACTAACAGTCTGTTCTACATTCTTACTCGTAAAACAGACTGTCAGTCTGTTTTATTTGAACAGACTAACAGTCTGTTCTACGTGTTTCTAAGCCAATTCCATTGCCAATCGCGCCAGTCTTTGACTAAACCCGATTTGACAGGGTTATTCAAAACATATTTGACGATTCGGTCTAATTCATTATCATTCCTGACTTCGTGGTCATAACTTTCTTCTTCCCAGAATTGTCCTGTGCGATTTAGAATTTTGTTTGCTTCGTGTGCTGTGTAGCCTTTCAAAGACTGCATTATCGCACCTAAAGTAGCCTCCGTGCTTTCAAATCTTAACGGGTTTGAGCCTTTTATTTCCGCAAGCGATTGTTCATTTAATAATGGCTTGAAAACAACGTGAACGTGATTTGACATAATACAGAAAGCCTTTAAATGATAGACTTTACCGTCACGATATTTTAAACTCTCAGCTACTGAATTTGCGACATCCGTATTTTTCAGCCAAAAATTTCCAGTTTCTTCTTTGTGTAAAATTTCTTCAAATTTAACGAACCAACGACGATGAAAATCTAAAAAATCCTGTTTTTGAATTTTTGTTATCTCATTATTTTTGCTAAGTGCAGCAATTCTATCATGTTCTTTTTCCAGCCAGAGTTTTTCCTGTTTCCACTGTTCAATCACAGCCTTTGGAATTGAATCTGCCAACCGAAAAGTAACAAACAATGTCGAACCGGGTGAATGAATATGAGGTAATTTTCGACGATAAAATTGTTTATACTCCATAATCGTAGAACAGACTGTTAGTCTGTTTTTGTTTGAACAGACTAACAGTCTGTTCTACGTTTTAGGCAACTTTGTAAAGTTCTTTTTCAAGTTCTTTGACCGCTTCAAGATATTTTTCCTTTCCGCCGAAAATCCCTTTGACGATTTCAAGCCGTGAACCGAATTCAGTAAAAGGAATGACATTCAAAACATCCATACTTTCAATATTTTCGATACCTTCATCGGCGTATTTGTCCAAAAGTGCTTCTAAAACTTGCTTTGCCTGTTCGCCGTATTTTGTAAAGTAATTTCGTTTTCTAACATTATTCGCCCTCTCATTCCTTGTCAACGGCGGTTGGTCAAAAGCAACGTGGCAAATCAAATCGAACAAATCCAGTTTTTTATCAACCGAATTTATCAAATCAAATACCGGAACGCCTTGTTTTTCGAGTTCTTCAATGATTGTTTCTTTTTTGTCCGATTCGTTCCATTTATTCAAGAATTCATCAAGCGTGGCAAACTGTTCGGTGACAATTTCCTTTGTGTAATCGGTAAGTTTACGCGTAATGAGTTTGCCGTCTTTATCAAACGAAAGCTCCCGCGAAATCAAAACCGAAACGTCAACGCCATTCACGAAAACCTTTTGACGCGGAACAAAATCAATAGTTGAAAAGGGATTTCTGATTTCCGGCTTTTCAATCGTGATCTCATCGCCCGTTACTTCATCAATGATCGGTGTTTCGTCTTGTTCTTCATCATCAAGTATCGTGCTTAAATCCGTTTCATCGCCCTTGATCTCTTTAATGCGTATCGGATCGCCGTCAAAATCAGTATCGGCGAAAAGGTCGGTGGCGTTTCTGAAATCAAGAATCGTGAAAAAATGTTTGTTATACGCTTCATTGATTCGCGTTCCGCGTCCGATGATTTGCTTGAAAGTGGTCATCGAATTGATATTTTTATCCAAGACGATAACTTTGCAGGTTTGCGCGTCAATGCCGGTTGTCATCAATTCCGATGTCGTCACAATCACGGGAAAGGCTTCTTCAAGGTTTGTAAAGTTATCGAGTTCGCGTTTGCCGATGTCATTATCGCCCGTAATCCGCACAATGTATTTGTAATTCTGCGAAACCAGATCAGCGTTTGCTTTGGCTAATTCGCTTCGCATTCCTTCGGCGTGTTCAATGTCGCAACAAAACGCGATTGATTTATCAAAGCGGTCGGTGCCTTTGAGAAATTCCGTGATTTTTTCGGCAACTATTTTGCGCCGTTCTTCGACAACGAGTTTTTTATCAAAATCGCTTCGATTATAAATTCTATCTTCAACCAAATTTTCGTCTTTGTCCTTAAAGCCTTTTGGCGGTCGCCAACCTTCGGCATCAATATCAAGCAAAATTCTGATAACCCGATACGGCGCAAGAAAGCCGTCATCAATGCCTTGTTTTAGTGAATAGGTATAGATCGGATCGCCAAAATATTCGCTGTTGCTTGTCACATCCGTTTCTTTTGGGGTTGCGGTCAAACCGATCTGTGTCGCGTTGCTGAAGTATTCGAGAATTTCACGCCACGCCGAATCATCGCGGGCGCTTCCGCGATGACATTCGTCAACTACGACCAAATCGAAGAAATCACGCGAAAACTGTTTGTAAATGTTACTTGCCTCTTCGGTTCCGGTTAAGCCCTGATAAAGAGCCAGATATACTTCATAAGCCTTATTGACCTGATGCTTTTTAACCACCGTCATTGATTCCTTAAAATGCTTGAAATCGCCGCGCCGGGTTTGGTCAATCAAAGCGTTTCTGTCTGCAAGAAACAAAATTCGTTTCTTCGCCTTTGCTTTCCACAAACGCCAGATAATTTGAAAAGCCGTGTAAGTTTTGCCCGTCCCGGTCGCCATGACAAGCAAGATTCTGTTTTGACCTTTGGCAATCGCTTCGATCGTGCGGTTAATGGCGATTTGCTGATAATAACGCGGTTTTCTGTCCGTTCCGTCGTCATAATAATCTTGCTCGACGATCTTTTCTTCATCGGCGGTGACGATGCCTTTATATTGTTTGTATTTTTGCCAAAGTGTTTTTGGCGAAGGAAAACTGTCATTATCAATTTCGGTTTCGATACTGTCATCGGTTGCGGTCTTGTCGTGAAAAACAAAACCGTCGCCGTTACTGCTGAAAACAAACGGAATATCAAGAATCCGCGAATATTCCAATGCTTGCTGTAATCCGTCGCCGATGCGGTGTTTATTGTCTTTGGCTTCGATAATGGCAATCGGAATATTCGGCTTGTAATAAAGAATGTAATCGGCACGTTTCGCCGTTCCGCGTGAATGAAGTTTCCCGCGAACATAAATCTTGCCGTCCGTAAATGAAACTTCTTCAAGAAATTGCGTGATAGAATCCCAACCCGCTTTAACAATTGCAGGGGTGATAAATTTTGTGCATATATCTCGCTCGGAAAGGGATTTCTTATCAAGCATAGATGGAGTAGAGACCTTAAATTTGATTTAGATATTACACTTAAAGTTATAACTCCTGATTCGCTCAAAAAAAGACCGAGTTCGGGATTAAATTTTTGAAAATGCAAACAAACGATTATTTCTGAGAAAAATTACATCAAAATCTTTGGTTTATGCAAAAAATCTTATCAAATTTTTGGTTTTTGCAGA